>JAGLQA010000507.1 GCA_023137075.1 Candidatus Aminicenantota bacterium | reverse complement strand
TAATAAGACTATTAATTCAAACAGTTAAAACAACTCCTGTTTTTCTCGCCTCTATCTGAAATATTAAAGGTTGGAATAACATTCCCCAAGCGTTCTATGATCAAAGAAGCTCACTCTAGAGGGCAAACCAAAGACACCCACTCTGGAGAAAAGAATCCCGCTTATATTCTCGTATTTTCGATTCATAAATAAATCAGTTGAAATCCTCGTGCCTGTCTCTCGCTCTACTGTTGGTCTACATGAGTATCCTTTATCTATGATTTGTTTTGTTTCATTGTTAATTGATAATGATCTGTCTCCGATTGGAAAGAGAGCCTTTAGTATTAGTGGTGGTTTTGATGTGACTATCGCCCATTCTATCTTACATGAATTAATTGCAATTACATATGCGTCTGATGGTAGTGCAACTTCATTAGACAAATATCTATTTAATTTTTCTGATTTATCTACAATCGATTGCGTGTATCGCAGAATGATTTTATCATTTGGGATCCTTGTTGCCTTACCATTAACGAAACCATGTACTCGATCTATATTGTTTTTATCACCGCTGGTGGGAGCTATGGCCTCTACCCAAATTCGGAAGTCTTTTCCTTCGAGGAGAATATCCGGGCCTTCATCTTTGTTTTTCTTTTTAACAGGTAACGATTTTTCAATGAAGGTGCAAGTCAAATTCATTTCCCAAAAGCGGGAATGAATATCCTTTTGGAATTGTTGATGAAAATCTTTGTCAGCATACGGATGATACATCTTCCAAAGATCATTAATATATGATATTAATTTTTTTTCATCTTCCTCATCTTTGTTTTCAATTATGTCTTTATAGCCTATATCTGAGTTTTCAGCTGCGTTGCATTCGAAGAGACTCTCTGGCTCTGGCGTCTTTTTCATATTTCTATATTTAAAATAATGTGTTGTTATATTCTAAAAAAAAATAGTCCTCAAGTCAATTCAAGAAAAAATGTACATTCAACTCATTAACCCGGTTATTGATACCGCCGGGCCCCGGGGGCCCTTCAATCCCTCCTGGAAGTCAAAAATTATCCCCTGGACGTTTCCAGAAATAAGGGGTCAAGTCTTGTTTTAGTACATTTTTTCATAGCAAATGTTGCAAAACAAGACTTGACCCTGATTATGATTTTAGCACAATTCATCTTTTGTTTTCCTCCTTGAGTTTCAATCTCAAGGGTATGTACAATTTATACCCACCCCTTCTTTAATTCTTGATCTCTAATTTTCATACGCTGTATGTATTGTTTTGGATCTTTAGAATCTATCAAAGCTGAAACCACATCTTCAATCACGAACCATCATTCATTGTTGTGAATGGTTTTTCTTATTTCTTTTTTCTGAAATATAGCAATTTTGGTGGTCATGTTATTCTCCTGAGAAATAAATCAGAAGTACAATAAAATATGGATTTCATTTTTCTTTTACTAAAAACCTGAGATCCCCGTCTCTTTTGGTGACCCTTTCCGAATCGTATTGGGCCAGCAGCAGCAAACATATCTTGCGATTACCGCCCACTAAATCGCGAAATTCCGCCACCGTTATACCACCTTCCCGGCGCGAGAGTTCTTTCACTAATTTCTCTCGACAACTATTCACAATATCGCCGTGAATATAATCATCTTTGACCCGGTATGCCACCCCCCGCGACGTGAGATTATACAAAATTTGTTTTAATTCCCTTTCCGATAAATTTCGTTTTTCCGCTTGAATTTTCAAATCGCTCAAAAGCGGCGTTTTCATCTTAAAGCTCTTTAGATAGCCGGCGAAAAAATTTAAATGGGCTTTCAACTTTTCATCGACGGCGCCTGTTTCATCTCCTAACATCCAGGTCTTATCTTTTTCCTTCAACTTTCCTTTGCGCGCCTGTTCCTGTATTACCTCTTTTAAAACTTCTTCTCCGGCACTGCCTTTATCGATCCGTAAACTTCCCCTGATTTCGTTCAGGGTCGCGCCCCGGGTTATTAAAGGATTTTGCTTGCGAAATTCTTTGACCGCACGAAAAATACCGCGGCGAATATTTTCCAAACGGTCTTTAGAAATAAGAAAAATTTTATCCTTTACTTCGTATTTTACCACATCCTTTGCCGGTTTTTTGCCTACACTCTCTTCAACTTCCGTGGGGGAAACGTTCAGGTTGAAGGCAATCTCCCCGGCAGTTATGGCCCGGAAAGCTTTCTTAACTTCGGCGGAAATGAGCTCCGGGAATTTGCCCCGGGAAATGGCGGTCATCTTTTTGATGAGTTTTTCCGGTCTGCGCCTGTGGTGCAGCGGGGCAACATCGATGACTTCGCCGCCGCCTAAGGTTAAATCGTTGGAACTGCTGCGGATGACAAACCGGTCGCCGTGCCGTAACACGCAGGGCTCAAGCAGGTGGACCTGGACCAGCCCGCTTTCCCCGGCCTTGAGTTCGTTTTTATCGATCAGGTGGATTCTCGCCTGGCTCTCATAGGTGCCGGTATGGAAAATAACCCGGGACCAGATGCCGAACCGGGCGCTGCCTTCAAAAAGGTCCAGCCTGGCATCTAACATGGTGGTATCTTTTAAAATTCTATCGGCAATAATTTTACCTTTCTTGAAATCCGCCCTGTCAAGACCGACCAGGTTGAACGACGCCCTATCTCCGGCCAGAACTTCCGGGACCTCTTTGCCGTGACGTTCTAAGCGGCGGACGGTCAATTCCTTCTTGCCTCCGGGCAGCAGGTAGGCCGTGTCTTTAACTTTTAACCGCCCACTGAAAACAGACCCGGTCACCACCGTCCCGAACCCGGTAACGCTGAATACCCTGTCGATAAACAGGCGAAAAATACCTAAGGGTGATTTTTCTTCGATATGCTTGCCGGTGTTGAAAATTTCTTCTTTTAATTGCGGCAGTCCCGCGCCGGTCTTGGCCGAGACTTCCAGGATGGGGGAATTTTCCAGGAAGGTACCGGAAACGAATTCTTTAATATCGGCTTTCAAAAACTCCAACAATTCGGGATCGTCGATAAGATCGGTCTTGGTCAGGGCAATAAGCCCCTGTTTGACACCTAAAATCTCCATGATCTGCAAATGCTCCCGGGTCTGGGGCATTACCCCGCTGTCGGCCGCAATAACCAGCAGGACAAAATCGATCCCACTGGCTCCGCCTACCATGGTATGGACAAAGTCTTTATGCCCGGGTACATCGATGATTCCGACACTTTCCCCGGTGGGTAAATCCAGGTGAGCGAAACCCAGGTTGATGGTAATTCCTCTCCTTTTTTCTTCCTTGTGCGTGTCGCAGTCGATATCGGTCAAAGCTTTTATCAAGGCCGTTTTGCCGTGATCGACATGACCGGCCGTTCCCATTATCAGGTGTTTCATGTTTCCCCCTGTAACGAGACGACCCGGGAAAGGGCAGTGGCTATATAGGGAAAATCCGATTGCGAAAGCGTGAGGACATCGAATAAAATTTTCCCCTGGCGCAGGACAGCAACGATGGGATAATCTAAGTTTAATAGTTTGTGGAAAACCTTCTCCGCAAAAGCCGACCGCTCTTTTGGGGATTTTCGTTCACAGGTCAAAGCAGCGGCAAAACTATTTATTTTTAAATGGGGCAGCGTGCCTCCGCCACATTGGCCCGTGCTCTTTACGACCCTGGACTGAACTCCCGATTCCGCCAGTTTATGGACCAGGGTTTCGGCACTCTTTTTCAGCTCTTCTTCCCTTCGCTCCAGCATCGCGAAAAGGGGGAGCGATTTCATCAGGGTGCGGTCATCAAAGTAGCCGCGGATGACAGTAGAAAGAGCCGATATGGTAAGTTTACCAACCCGCAGAGCCCGCATCATAGGGGCTTTACTCAAAACCGACACCATTTCTCTTTTCCCGGCCACGATGCCTGACTGGGGGCCCCCCAAGAGTTTATCGCCACTGAAGGTTACTAAGTCCGCTCCTTCGGATAGGGAAGTCCTTACATCGGGTTCATCTTTTAGCGGTAGGTTTTCCGGTTTGCGCAGCAGGCCGGAGCCGATGTCGTAGAAAACCGGGATTCCCCTGCCGTGGGCCAATTTTACCAATTTTTTTAGTGGCACTTCCGCTTTGAAACCTTCCAGGTAATAATTCGATTTATGGACCTTCAGGATGAGGGCCGTATTTTCGTTGACGGCTTTCTCATAATCCGAAAGGTGGGTTTTATTGGTCGTGCCCACTTCTATCATTTTTGCCCCGGATGCCGCCATGATTTCCGGGATGCGAAAAGAACCCCCAATCTCGATCAATTCACCCCTGGAGATAATGACTTCTTTGTCTTTTGCGAAGGTATTTAAGGCCAGTATGATGGCGGCCGCGTTATTGTTCACTACTAAGGCGTCTTCCGCGCCGGTGATAAACTTCAATAAGGAAACGACATGCTCGTTTCGCTGCCCCCGGGAAGCTTTTTTCAGATTAAATTCCAGGTTGGAATAGCCGAGGATAATATTTTTTAATTCTTCGAGAACTTTTTCACCTAAGGGCGCCCGTCCGAGGTTGGTGTGAATAATAACACCCGTGGCATTGACGACAGGTTTGAGGGAGGGCCTGGAAAAGCTTTCGGCTTGGTCGCGCACTTTACCGGCGATGGCTTCCATGGCAGGAGGAGATTTACCCTTTAAAACATCATTCCTGGCTTCGGAAAGAACCTCTCGAACTAAATAAGTAATCAACTTTTGCCCATGTTGAGAAACAAGTTCTTTTATACTCTTTTCTTCGAGGACGGTGTCTACCCCCGGTAGTTCCCGCAGTTTCTTTCTATTTTTGTTATCCTTCATAGATTCTCTAATGCCTATTCCTCTGTACTATTTACCGTTGTTCACTGCCTGTTGTTATGGCAGAGAGGGCAGGAATCGAACCTGCCACACACGGTGTTATCCGCCTGCTGCTGGTTTTGAAGACCAGTTGGGCCACCAGACCCGTCCTCTCTAGGCCGTTTGTTTTTAAGCACAGGCATGTATTATAAATAAAATTCGACTTTTTTTCAAATGGTAAATATCCGTTATTATAAGAACCAACAAATAGAGATAATTTACAGAAAAATTTAACATTCTCATTGGCATCAAGCTTCTCCGCGATTTCTTTTTCCACTTCGGAATCAATGGAAGGGCTCTCTTAGGCATTTACATATATTAGAATATTGGTGTCTATATAATACACAATCAGATTCCAGGGGGATTCTCCCGGTCGTGAGCGTCTGCTCTGGTAATATGTTCGCTATATAAGCCTACTTTTGAGTTCCGGCTAATTTCTAATAATTGCCCTATAGCCCTTTTGCGTTTCTTCTCTTTTCCACTATCTATATTTATGGGTTCGATCATTATCTTTACCTTCTCCCCCGGTTGCAGTCTTCCTTTGATATTTTTACCCGGCTCCAGGTTGTGATCCTGCGTTACTTCCGCTATACCTACTAATTGCACGTTAACCTCCTGCATACTCTTTATATTACTTTAATATGCTATTGGCGATTTGTCAACTATTAATTTGAAGCGATTGAAATTTTCATCCGCGAAAACTTCTATATGATTATTAAGTCTTGCTTTGCAACATCTACTTTGCAGAAAATGAGCTAATGCAAGACCCCGATATATTTTTTGCCTTTCAGGAGCGCTTCAATCTCGGCGATCTCCTTGGGTACATCCTTTGACAACACCTCACAACCATCTTTCGTAATCAGTATCGTATCTTCGATGCGTATGCCCAGGTTTTTTTCAGGATAATAGAGGCCGGGTTCGATGGTAAAAACCATGCCTTCCCTGAATGGAATTCCCTTGGGCCCCACATCATGGACGGACAGGCCGACATAATGATGCATGCCTCCCCGGAGACCCTTCATATCTATCCCTTTCTCTTTCAACACCTTTGCCACGCGGCGGCGGACATCTTTAGCCGTGATACCGGGCCGATAGGCCGCGATACAGGCTTTTTGAACTTCCAGAACCGCCCGGTACACCTCCCGCTGCTCCGGTGTGAAGGTGCCGGATACGGGCCAGGTGCGCGTGATGTCCATACACAGGTGAGCCAAATCCGCCCCGAAATCCATCAATACTACGTCTCCCGCTTCCATTTGCCGGTTGTTCTTATTGTAGTGAAAAATACAGGAGTTGGGCCCGGAACCGATTATTGGGGCATAGGCGGGGCCGTTGGCGCCGTTTTTCAAGATAACATTCATGGCCGCGGCTTCCAGTTCATATTCATATGCTCCCGGCCTGGTGGCCAACATGGCCCGCTTGATCGCCTCTGCCGAAATCTTACCGTTTAGCCGCAATATTTCGATCTCCCGGGGAGTTTTGAGCAACCGCATTCGATCGATGAAGGGAACAACATCTTTTACGGCAAAGGCCGGGTATTGTTCTTTGAGCTTATTGACCCGGTAAAGATCCGCGGGGATTTGATCATTGAAGGGATTCCGGGCTCTCCGTTCCCGGAACATGGCGGCTTCCCGGCGATTGTAACTTACCTCATCTTTCGGGGAAAGCCGGACATAAAATGTGCGGTCCGCTTTTTTCCCCTTCCCTGCCACATATTTTTTGAAATAATCTAAGGGATAAATGCCGGTCAGTCCCGTTTTTTTTCCGGCGCCCGGATCGCCTAAGAGGTTGTCCCCGTACATCCGTTTTTCCCGCCGCTTTAGGCGCGGCAGAAACAGGGCGGTTTCTCCTGTCCGGGGAATCATAACCAGGATGGCATTCAAATCGTCACACCCGGTAAAATAGTAAAAATCATTATCCTGCCGGAAACGGGAAGCGGGTGGGTGGTCCGGGTCGGCAAAGAGTATAATCATCCCTTTTTTAACCTGGCCCATCAAGGCCACCCTTCGTTTAACAAACTCGCCGGCGGGAATTTCCGCTGCCCGGCATTGAGCAATAAAAGAAGAACAAAACAGGCATAAAATCAGCAAAAGAACAGGTGATAACTTTCTCATTTTCGCACTCTAATTAGATTAATAGTGTCTCGTCAGGCTTCGATTGACGATTTGCCTTCGGCGACCCTGCCGGGGGCCAAAATTTTGTTTATCCGGATAATAATCCGCCGGAAATTGGATTTTTGTCTATATAGGGCCGGTATATAGATTGGAGTTCTTCTAAGGAATCTTCTATGACGATGGTTAAGGTTTGCGCGTATACATCTAAATCTACAATGGCATTCAACACCGAATCCGACTTACTGGCAGCGCGTAACCGCTCAGCCACCGTATAATTGATCAACTGGATATTTCGGTATATCGATTTCAAACCGCTTAAATCAAAATCGACTGCTTCGCCGTTATTTTTAATGAAATATTGGGCCAACAGATACATGGAGGCGGCGCGGTAGACGGTTTCTTCATCATTTGCTAAGGGCAGGTGAAATCGCGCCATGGGCCTGAAATAGTTAGTATGAGGACAGCCGCTGGCAGCAATGATCAATCCCATCATAGAACCGACGGCTCGCTGTACCGTAGTCACCTGGGAAATAATCCGTTCTTTCGTGGTCACAACCACCAGGGTTTCATTGTATGAAATAAAGGAATCGAACTTTTTAACAATATTGACCAGGTTCACAGCCAGGGGACAACGGGGAACTTCAGACACTTTTAACGGGCAATTGGGGCATTGGTGGAAATCGAGTTTTGTCCAGGCAGGCAGTACTTCCGGTGTATTGCCCAGCAACTCAAAATTTTTCGTATCCAACTGCAGATCAAACACCTCGAACTTATTTCTTCCGAATTTAAAACTGTATCGAATTGTTATTGTATCCATTGAACTTTTAGACTAATTATGTATCGCACATTGGGAGAAAAGTCAAGCTTTATTCCGAAAAAAAAGTTCAATAATGTGAAAATTTCCACCGGCCCGGGAAGCATTCATTTATCCCAAAACGTGATATAACGTTATTTCACCAGCGATTCAAGGTTAACGACCGGCCGTCATATTTCCCGTAGGTATAATGTGTGATCCAATCGCCGCAATTGACATAGACCTTTCCTTCTTCTTTCCGGATCACAGGCGCGTGGATGTGCCCCAACAGCACATAGTCGAATCCCGCGGCGAATTTCCCCCTGGCAAATTGATAATACTCTTCCGCCCAGGCTGATTTTTCAATCCGGACCAGCTTACGGCTGGAACAAGAGGCCCACTTAGCTATCTGCATGCCGAGGTCGGCAGAGATAAGCGTCCTGTATAAAAACTTAGATACCCGGCTGCGGATGATCTTTTTTAATAACCGGTACCCCCTATCTTTTTTCGCACAGCCATCCCCGTGGGCGACAAAAAAATGCTTTGAACCGGCCGTAAACTCCCGGTACGTGTCAAAACAATTTATGCCGATCCCCTCTTCTAAGTACCTTCCGGTGTGAAAATCATGATTCCCGGTTATAAAATAAATGTCTATTCCCGCCTCAACCATTGTTCTTAAGCGAAACAGGATGGGGAACCAGTATTTGGGAATCACATGGTACCACTCGAACCAGAAATCGAACAGGTCCCCGAGTATATAAAGGGCTTTCGCGTCTCGAGAGATAGTCTCTAAAAAATCCAGCAATTTTTTCCGCTTCTCTTTTTCCGCCTGGTCTTCCTTAAAGGCCAGGTGGGCGTCGGAGATAAAATATATATTTTTTTTCACAATTCTATACCTTTTTTCCAATTCCTATTGCCGCTAACTTTTATAAAGAAACAGGATAATAAAAACACAGACTAATATATTTTGTCTAAAAATTCAAGATTTTCAAAAAAAAAATTGATTTCCGCGGAAAAATGGATTAACATGTTACCTTTACCGGCATTCCTGGGTTTACCTGGTAATAAATTTACCTGTAAAATCGACAACTACGCGGAGGTTAACATGGAACCCAACCTGTATATAAAAAAATTGGCCCGTTTACTGGTCAACTACTCCGTTGAGGTAAAGGAGAAAGATAAGGTCAGTATAACAGGCGGCACTTTTTCCGAACCCTTATTGAAAGAAATTTACAAAGAGGCGCTTCGTGCCGGCGCCCACCCCCGGGTTCATATCGAATTCCAGGATATGCAGTACCTCTTGTACACCCTGGCGAAGGATTTTCAAATCGATTATACCGATCCTTTCGAACTGCATGAGATGGGAAACAGCGACGCGATAATCCGGATTTCCACTGATTTTAATCCACACGCGTTGACCTCGATCGATCCGGCGTTGAAACAGCGCTTCATCCTGGCCCGGAAACCGATACTGGATACAATATTCAAAAGATGGGACCAGGAAGAGCTGCGCTGGGTGGCCACCCTCTTCCCCACACCGGCATTGGCCCAGGAAGCCCGCATGTCCAACGAAGAATACGCCGATTTTGTATTTTCCTGTATGCGTTTGGATGAAGAAGATCCGGTTGTTTTCTGGCAAAGCTTCTCCGTTTTCCAGGAAAAAATCCGTACCCGGTTGAATGCCGTTAAAGAGATGCGTTATGTGGGGCAGGACACCGATCTACGCTTCCGCTGTGCCGGACGCACCTGGATAAATTGTGACGGGAAAAATAATTTTCCCGACGGTGAGATCTTTACCGGCCCTATCGAAGACTCGGTAGAGGGCACAATTCGCTTTACATATCCCGGAATTTTCCAGGGGGAGGAGGTCGAAGATATTTTCCTGCGTTT
>JAGLQA010000506.1 GCA_023137075.1 Candidatus Aminicenantota bacterium | reverse complement strand
ATGTCGTTTTGTCGCACCGCCCCCTTTTTATATCAATTTTCAGCGGGTGCTTCCGGTAAAAAATATGTCAGCTTTGCCCGTGGTAAAATCTACCCAGGCAACATTAATATTCCCCGAGCTGTCAACGGTTATGTCGGGGTAACCGGAGGGGTCCCGTATTATTAGATATATTAACCGCCGCGCTCCTACTCGAACCGTTATCGGTTGAACGGCTGAAAAATATTTCATCGTTGCCCAGGGTATGATTGCACCAGGTAACATTAATATTCCCCGAGCTGTCCACGGCAATTGCAGGAAAACTAGAAACTCCCGAACTAAAAGATATATTAACCGCCGCGCTCCAGGTAGCGCCGTTATCGGTTGAACGGCTGAAAAATATTTCATTGTTGCTCGAAGTAGAATCGAACCAAACAACATTAATGTTCCCGGAGCTGTCCACGGCAATGGCGGGATATAGCGAATAATCCGTATTATTTGAAATATTCCCGGGCTCATAGAATGTGTGGTTATCATTTATGGTGAAATTGAGTGCATTTGAGTCCCCTCCGCCGGGAAAGGGGTTGTTAACTAATACCGGGACGTTGGAACTTAAAGCCCCGGATAAATCCTCATAATCATAGACAACAGATAAATTTGCCGTGATGTCGGTAGTGCCTACCTGGCAGGTAACCTGGGTAGAGCTTACAAAAGTTGTCGGCTTCGAAGCGCCGTTAAAGATAACTCTTGATCCTGACTCAAAATTCGTACCTGTGGCAGTTAAGGTAAAATCGGGCATGTGAGACACTTTTGAGGTCGGCGAGATCGAGCCTAAAGCAGGTACCGGGTTATCCGGTACAGGATCCGGTGACGGACTGCAGTGCGAAAATATAACAATCATTAAAAAAAGAAAACTAACTTGCGTTAATTTTTTCATATTCCCTCCTTCTTATTTGGACAGTATTGTAAAAAGTTTTTAAGGGAAAACTTTCAAAACCTTTTTCGATAATTCCCGAGAAATTACTCCATCGGATTTATCTTTTTTTAAAACAGTAGAAAACCTATGCTAAAGTCCAGAACCTAAGGCGGCACACCATTAAGAAACTTCATACTTTAACTCTTTCATAGTTATATTATGTAGTAAAAAAAAATTAGCCTATAACAAAGCGTTCAAATTAGTATAAAAATCCGTTCAAAGTTAAGGGTAGGGAGAATATAATGCAAATTATTCACCTGTCCACAACCCTGCAAAGCCGGAAACAAAAAGTTTTAAAAGTTAAGAAAATAATTTTGCTCTGTAAACGCCCTATATTAAAGTGTTTACAGCGTTGTTGAAAAATATTCTGCCAGAAAATGCCAGGATTTCACGACAAAGTAACTATTATCTTTGTCCCTATTCTCCCTCTTCCCGGGCGTTCGGGGACCTTTTTTCCTTGACTTAAGTTCACCTGCGTGTTAACATAAATGTATGAAGAAAGTGCTATTTTACAGAACAGAAGACGGTAAATGCCCTGTAGAAAATTTTCTTGATGCACTAACTGATAAACAAACAAAAAAGGTGGCCTGGGTTTTAAGGGTCATAAGAGATATTTATCCAATTCCCGCTCAATATTTCAAAAAGCTGGTTAACACGGGAGACCTCTGGGAGGTTAGGGTGACAATGGGGAATAATATTTTTCGTTTTTTGGGTTTTTTCGATGGGCGTGATTTCATCGTCTTAACAAATGGATTCCAAAAAAAAAGCCGAAAAACCCCAAAAGCTGAAATTACATTAGCGGAAGAAAGAAGAAGAGAATATTTAAATAGGAGGAAAAAAAATGGATGACCTGGAAAAATATATAGAGAAACGCAAGAAAACTAGGCCTGATTTTGCTGAAAATTTTGAAGTCGGTTATAATGATTTTAAAATTGGACTTTTACTAAAACAAGCCAGGATAGATGCCGGTTTAACTCAGGATGAAGTAGCGCAAAAGCTGCATACAAAAAAATCTGCCATATCACGGATTGAGAATCATGCGGATGATATTAAGTTGTCTACTTTAAAGAAATTTGCCAGCGCAGTTGGAAAAGAGATAAATTTACAGGTAATTTGAGCATTCCAAATCCACCACCTGATCATTACCACCAGGTGCGATATTTTATTGATGTGACTTCATCCTTGTTAGATTTTGATAGATTACATTCTTGACATAATAATTGCAGGTTACAAGGATCATTGATACCATATTCGGATAAAGGCACCATATGATCAAAATGCAATTTGTTTCCAGTATTGCAAATTATTTACCTGTCCCTTTAATTACCTTAATTTACCCAAAATCGTACGGGTTGATCCGTGGGCCAACCGGATTTTTATAGATGATATCGATGATATCTAATTGTGAGCGTAACTGTATAATTTGTCTTTTATCTTCGATTTATAATAATTTTCCGAATAGAGGAGCGGGGTTTTTTCCGGGCTCAATGTCACCGAGTCGATCTCGAAAATCGAGAAATCCGCCTTGCCGTCGCGGGTGAAAAATGTCTTTTCAAGCAACTTGGTGCCGCGGATCTCATCAACCCGACAATCGCGATACAACCGGTTGACTTCATTTATCTCGTCGAGAATTTCTTGCGTGGATCGGTAGGCAAAACCTGGGTGGAAGGCTTCGGCTATCCGGGCGATGATTTCCCAGTTTGCCCGGCCTGTTTTCGATTTCAAAACAGCCGCGGCTTTCTGGACTAGGCCTTCGCAATTGGTGTAGCTGCCGTCCTGTTCGATGGGGGAGGAGGCAGGCAGTACCACATCCGCTTCCTTTGCGGTGTCGGTGTTGTACATATCCCGGACCATCAAGAATTCAAGACCCTTAAAATATTTTAGGTTATCGCTGGAGATGAGGGGGTCCTCGCCGAAAACAAGCAGGGCTTTGATTTTACCGAGAACTAATTTTTCTTTCATGTCGGAGGGTTTAAATACCTCTTCCAGGTTTACTTTCCAGAGCTTACCGATTCGCTCAATCTCTTCGTGTTCAAAATTTTTCACAAAGCCGGGAAGATGTTGGGGCGAAATCCCCATATCGCTGGCCCCGGTGGAATTCGAGAATTCTCTCATGATGATAAGGCCGTTGTCTTTGCTCGTAAACCGGTTTGTCATTAACAGAAAATTGACCACCGCCTGCAAATCATTCTTTGATTTTTCTTTGCGGGAGTCGAGGTTGTAAATAAAGACCACCTTCGCGCCGGGTTTACCAACCATTTTAACTAATTTTTCGTATTTCTCTTCGTCGATGCCGGTTAAACCGGTGACCTTCTTTTTATCGAAATCTTTGACCTTCTCTTTTACATCGGCAAAACCATTGGTTTTAGAGGAAATGAAATCCTGATCTGTGAGGCCTCTATCGATAACCTCTTTCATCAGACCATTCATAAGGGCCGTGTTGCTTCCCTTTCTCGAATCGATCCACAGATCCGCGAATTTTGTCAATTGGATCTCGCCGGAATTCACCAATACTAATTTGGCGTTATTCTTTAAGGCTTGTTTGATTCTCAACTCCATGACCAGGTTCTCTTCGGAGAGATTGGAATTCATAACAACTATCACATCCGCGTTATCTACATCCTGCATCGAGGCGGTGGAGGCAGTCACGCCGATAGAGTCTTCGAGACCTTCCCGGTCCACGTCGTCGATTAATTGGGAAAAGCCTGATATATTATTGCTCTTAAAACCGGCTCGAACCAGTTTTTGCAGGAGATAGAGCTCCTCGTTGGACATCTTCGGGGAGGCCATGACCGCCACGGAATCGGGACCGTGCTTTTCAAGAATTTTTTTGATTTTACCGGTGGTATAATCGATAGCTTCGTCCCAGTCCACTTCTTTCGTTTTGCCATATTCTTTCAAAAGGGGCTTAAGCAGCCGTTCCGGTTCGCGCAGGTAACGGTGACCGAACCGTCCTTTGACACAGAGGTAACCCCGGTTCGGCCATTCATGTATCGCTTCGGTGGTGTTGGCAATATAGAAAATATCGTCGTTGATTACCTTGTAATTGATCTTGCAGCCGATGGAACAAAAATTACAGATGGATTCCCGGTTGTCCTTGGGCAGGGTTCCCAAAACTTTGAAGGGGAATTTTTCGCTGATGGCCCCGGTGGGGCAGGTGTCGATACAGTTGCCGCAGGCGATGCAGTTGGTATGCAGCAGTTCCTTTTCCATGGCCGGTTTTACCACTGCTTTGAACCCGCGGTACACGAAACCTAAGGCGGAGACTTCCAGTACCTGGGAACAGGTGCGGACGCAGCGACCGCAGTTGATACATTTGTTGGGGTCTAAGGTAATAAAGGGGTGCCTGGAATCGACTTTGAATTTCCGGGTTTCTCCCATATAGTCCGAAATATCGATCTCGAATTCATCGGCATATTTCCTGAGGCTGCAGTCAAAATATTCGGAACAACCGCACTCCAAACACCGTTTTGTCTCTGTTGCCGCCTGCTCCTCTTCGAGGCCCAACTCCACCTCTTCGAAACTGTTTATGCGCTGCTTGAGGGGGATGTGGGGCATTTTTTCGCGATCTATTTTTTTGAAATGATCGAATTCATGTTCCGCTAATTCGCTGAGTTTATGCTTGAAACTGTAAAACTTCTTTTTCGGCGCCCGGGCTTTGCCGGTTTTTAAGAAGTGGTCGATGGAAAGGGCCGCGTTCTTGCCCTGGGCGATGGCGCTGATGGCCGTAAAGGGGCCGCTGACTACGTCGCCTCCGGCAAATACATCCGGGATATTGGTCTCCATGGTGCCTTTATCCACGATCACGGTACCCCAGCGTTCCAACTTGCACTCCTCATCCTGTTCTAAAAATGTAGTGTCCACCTTCTGGCCGATGGCCCCGATCAGGTAATCGCAGTCTATGATAAAATCCGAATCGGGGATGGGTACCGGCCGGGCTCTTTCCCCGGGGGCGGCCTCTTCCAATTTCATTTTAAAGCACTCGACAGCCTTCAGCTTGCCGTCTTCCCTGATAATGGTTTTGGGGTTATTCAGGAAGAGAATTTCCACGCCTTCTTCCTGGGCGGCTTCGATCTCTTCGTGGTGGGCCGGCATCTCTTTTAAAGATCTCCGGTAAACGATTTTCACCTTATCGGCGCCGCAGCGGAGGGCGGTCCTGGCCGCGTCCAGGGCCGTGTTGCCACCGCCGACAACAACGACCGTTCCTTTCAGTTTTGGGATGCCCCCGATAATGAGTTCTCTTAAGAAATCGATTCCTCTATACACGCCTTCGGTTTCATTTTCACCTTCAAGGCGTATACTGCTGGCTTCATGGGCGCCAACCGCTAAGAATACGGCATCGAATCCATCTTTTTTCAGGCTTTTTATGTCAAAATCTTTTCCCATGGCCAAACCGGTTTTCACATCGATACCCGGATCGGTAATCCATTTGATCTCAGCGTCTAAGATTTTTTTGGGCAGCCGGTATTCGGGTATGCCGTAGCGCAGCATGCCGCCCAACCGGGGTAATTTCTCAAAGATAGTAACGGAATGACCTTCTAATTTTAGATAATAGGCACAGGTGAGTCCGGCGGGTCCGCCGCCGACCACGGCCACTTTTTTATTGCTTGATTTTTTGATGTCCGGGGTCCACTTTCCCTTCTCGTGGTCGATATCCGCGACATAACGTTTTAAAAAATTGATGGTTACCGGGTCGTCGACAAATTCCCGGCGGCAGGCGACTTCGCAGTCACGCACGCATACCCGACCGATGGAAAGGGGCAGGGGGTTATTCTCTTTTACCAGCTTGAGGGCTTCTCTATATTTGCCCATGGATATCAGGGCGATATACCCCTGGGCGTCGACGTTTGCCGGGCAGTTGTTTATACAGGGGCCTATACAATCTGCGTAATGGTTTGAGAGCAGTAACTCTAAGGCGGTTTTTCGGGACGCCTTGATTTTTTCATTGTCCGTGTGAATTACCATACCGTCATTGATGGGGTTGGAACAGGAGGGCACCAGTTTGTTGACGCCTTCCACTTCTACC
>JAGLQA010000505.1 GCA_023137075.1 Candidatus Aminicenantota bacterium | reverse complement strand
AATATGGGATGCATTACCGGAAAATAGCAGGTGGAAAAGGATACGTTTTCCGAAAAGCAAGGGACGGAACTTTGAAATTTTGATTTTCTTGGAACAGTGAAAAATCACTCATACAACTTTTTATTATCCCGGTAATCAGTATAATCTCTAATCCTGAAAATCCTTGCAAGTACGTTCTGAATTTTTCACCTTGCCTTCAGCGGCACTGATTCTGAATTACTGTATTTGAAAACCAGGTATTGTAAATTTATATTATCTTTTTTATAATATCGGGGTGATTAAAAAGTATTTTTTCCGGTTACCCGATCAAAGAAAAAAGGAGGAAGAATCATGGATCAAAAAATTACCGATTTGTACGATGAATACACGACCCGGCAATTAAACCGTCGTGCATTCTTCAAGAAATTAACAAAACTCGCCGGTGGCGCGGTCGCTGCCGCTGCCCTGCTGCCACTGCTGGAGAAAAACTATGCCCGGGCCGAGGTGGTGGCGAAGGATGACCCTCGCCTGCATACGGAGTATATTAAATATTCAGGTGAAACCGGTGATATTCGTGCGCATTTAGCCCGGCCTAAGGGAGATGCTAAGCTCCCCGCCGTCCTCGTTATCCACGAAAACAAGGGGCTTCATCCCCATATCGAAGACGTAGCCCGGCGAGTCGCTTTGGAGGGATTTGTCGTGATTGCGCCCGACGCTTTGTATCCTCTTGGCGGCACACCGGGGGACATAGATGAGGCGCGGTCGCTCATGCGCAAGTTGGATAAACCGGCAACTGTAAAAAACTTTGTAGCAGCGGTGAAATACCTGGAAACCAATCCGTTGACAACGGGAAAGGTCGGCTGCATGGGGTTTTGTTGGGGTGGTGCCATGACCAACCAGGTGGCCGTACACTGCGCCGATTTAACGGCAGCGGTTCCTTTTTACGGCAGGCAGCCCGACGAAGCGGATGTAGCGAAGATCAAAGCCGCTTTGCTCTGTCATTACGGCGGCCTCGACAAGCGGATCAACGAGGGTATTCCGGCTTTTGAAAAAGCTTTGAAGGCCGCATCCGTCGAATACAAGATTTACATGTATGAAGGGGCGGCACATGCGTTTTTCAACGACACCAATGATAATCGTTATCACAAGGAGGCGGCCGAACTGGCCTGGAAGCGAACCATTGCCTTCTTCAAAGAAAAACTCAAAACCCCGCGGCGCGGGGAGCCATAGAAGTCCCTGCGGGCCATCTCGACGATCTCCCATCAGCAAAAGTTTGGCCCCCGGCAGGGTCGCCGAAGGCTTTGAACATCGTGTTTTACGTGCTGCGATTTTGGCGGTGCCACTGGGCAGCCACCTCTTTTACGAAAGGTCGGCAGTGATTGAAGAAACGTTTGTAACCCGCGCACAAGTAATTTAACCCCTCTTCACCATCCGCTGTACGCAAAAAACGATTCTTCGGGCAGCCGCCGTTGCACATGTCCCTGACCTCACATTTGTGGCAAAAGCGGGGCAGGGTATCCGCTTTGGCCTGGCCGAAAGCTCTCTGGGCCGGGCTCTCTAACAATTCCGCCAGAGGTGTATCGATAATATTCCCGACGCGATGTTCGGCGTCCACAAAATGGTCGCATGAAAAAAAATCACCGTTATGTTCGATAACGGGAATGTCACCGCAGGTTTCCCGGAAAATACACAACGAATGATCTTGGCCGAAGGCAGTCCTGGCTGCTTCCTCGAAAATTTGGATTTTGATCCGCCCGACGTCCCGCTCCACCCACTCATCGAAAATCCCACAGAGAAAATAACCAAAGGCTTCCGCGGGCACGGAGCGGTCGCTTACGCCTTTTTCACTATCCAGCCGCTGTGCCACTAAGGGCAAAAAACTCACATATGGTGCATCGATTTCTTTGAGGAAACGGTATATCTCGGTGGAGTTGTGAACGTTCCGGGCATTCACCACGCATAAGATATCGGTGGCAACCCCATGTTTCCGCAGGAGTTCATAACCGCGCATTGTTTGTGCGAAGGTCGGCTTTCCGCCTTTGGTACGGCGGTAGTGGTCATGCAATTTTTGCGGCCCGTCTAAGCTAAGCCCCACGGCAAAACCCTCCGCCGCTAAAAACCGGCACCACTCTTCGTCGAGTAGGGTGCCGTTGGTCTGCATGCCGTTGGCTACTTGCCGGTTTATGGGCAGGTGCTTTTGCTGCAGGGCAACGATTTTCCGGAAGTAATCCAATCCCAATACCGTCGGTTCGCCGCCGTGCCAGGAAAAACGAATCAGCGGTTCGATAGAGGCTTCGATATGCTGGACAATGTATTCTTCCAGCAGGATGTCGGCCATAGGGAAGGTTTCGCTCTCCGGGTAGAGGTGTTTCTTTTTCAGGTAGTAACAGTAGTAACAATCTAAGTTGCAGATCGGCCCGGTGGGTTTTGCAAAAACCTGGAATATGCGGGAAGCTTTGACCATTAAACCATCCCTATACTGCGGCGGAAACATCTGAAAGCACCACTGTGTAACAAAACCTGCTGCCGCGAAACCGGGCCGGAGAACTCTTTTTTTATCATGAGGATATTATGAGAGAAAGGCGCGCCGTTGTCAATGATTAGCAAGGTTTTTGTAACCCGGTTGTCAAAGTAAAGATCAGGTTGATAAGGAGGCGTTACCATGAAAAAAGAGACCCTCGCCGTTACCGGGATGTCCTGTGCCAGTTGCGCGGCCCGTATTGAGAAAGGTTTAAAAAATAGCCGGGGCGTACATGATGTAGTGGTGAATTTAGCATTGGAAAAAGCGGTGGTCGAATTCGACGATTCACAGATCTCGAAACGGGATATTGTCGATAAGATTACCGGTTTGGGCTATGGCGTGATCAAAGAACAACCTTCGCACACGGGTGAAGCGGAACCCGATGCCACCGGCATGGCACGTAAAAAAGAGGTCAAGAAATTAAAAACGGCTTTTTTTATATCTGCCCTATTGAGCCTGCCCTTGTTCCTGGCCATGGTAAGTGGGCTGTTTAAAATACCCATATCGATTCTTCACAATCCCTTTTTTCAATTAGCCCTGGCCACACCGGTGCAATTTGTCATGGGCTGGCGGTTTTATAAGAATGCCTATCACAGCCTGCGTTCCCTGAGTCCGGGCATGGATCTATTGGTCGCCATGGGCACCAGCGCGGCTTATTTTTTCAGTATTTATAACGGTTTTTTTAAGAAAATGCCCGTCGGCGAACACGCGGAACTCTATTTTGAGGCCTCGGCAATCGTCATCACGCTTGTTCTTTTGGGCAAATACCTGGAAGCAGTGGCCAAAGGCAAAACCTCCGAGGCCATAAAAAAACTGATCGCTTTGCAGCCCAAATTAGCCCGGGTGGTACGTGACGGGGAAGAAGCGGATATCCCCATCGAGCAGGTCGTGGTCGGCGATACCATACGGGTGCGTCCGGGTGAGAAGATCGCGGTGGATGGACTGGTCACGCATGGGAATTCCGCCGTTGATGAGAGTATGCTGACCGGGGAAAGCATCCCGGTTGAGAAACAACCCGGAGATTCCATCCTGGGCGGCACTATCAATAAGAACGGCAGCTTAACTTTTACCGCCGCGAAAGTAGGTAAAGACACCCTGTTAGCGCAAATCATCAAAGTCGTGGAAGAGGCCCAGGGATCTAAAGCGCCTATCCAGAAATTGGTAGACAAAGTGGCGGGAGTTTTTGTGCCCGCGGTGTTATTCATTGCGGTAATAACCTTCCTGATCTGGGTTTTTATCGTCGGCAGCGTCTCGATGGGAATCACTGCCGCCGTATCCGTTCTCGTGATTGCCTGTCCCTGTGCCTTAGGCCTGGCCACTCCCACGGCCATCATGGTGGGCACCGGAAAGGGCGCTGAAAACGGCATACTGATAAAGAACGGTGAGAGCCTGGAAACCACCTTAAAAGTAAATGCACTCGTGCTGGACAAAACCGGCACCATCACAAAAGGAAAACCGGTGGTAACGGATATTGTCCCGGTTGATGGAATTCCTAAAAGCGACCTGCTCTCTTATGCCGCCGGCATCGAGAAGAGTTCCGAACACCCGCTGGCAGAAGCCATTGTCCGGGAAGCACAGGCACTATCGGTGGAAACTCATGAGGCGGAAGGTTTTTCCGCCCTGCCGGGTAAAGGGGTTTCCGCGGTGGTCCGGGACAGGCATGTTCTGATGGGAACCCGGGAGTTTATGCACGAAAACAATATCGATATTGAAATAATAGCGGAGGCGGTGAGAAGTTTGGAAGGGGATGGCAAGACCGTGATTTTCGCCGCTTTAGACGGAGAAA
Source organism: Candidatus Aminicenantota bacterium (assembly GCA_023137075.1). Taxonomy (GTDB): domain Bacteria; phylum Acidobacteriota; class Aminicenantia; order UBA2199; family UBA2199; genus JAGLQA01. Next base: position 4,694 of record JAGLQA010000505.1, on the reverse strand, counting down.
TCGCCGGTGTTATCGCGGCAGCCGATACGGTAAAAGAGAATTCGGAAACAGCGATTCGCGAACTGCAATCTTCCGGGATGGAAGTATTCATGGTAACCGGCGATAATAGGCGCACCGCGGAAGCCATTGGCAGACAAGTCGGCATCGACAAAGCGCATATCCTGGCCCAGGTCTTACCCGAACGCAAAGCGGACGAAGTCAAAAAACTGCAGGATAGGGGATATATAGTGGCCATGGCAGGGGACGGCATCAATGACGCGCCGGCCCTGGCCACTGCGGATATCGGCATTGCCATGGGAACAGGCACCGATATAGCCATTGAAGCGGGTGATATTACCCTGATGAATGGAAATCTCAAAACGATGCTCACGGCGATCAAACTGTCGAAAAAGACCATGGCAAAAATCAAACAGAACCTGTTCTGGGCATTTATTTATAATATCATCGGGATTCCCTTCGCCTCTTTCGGCCTGTTAAGTCCCATCATTGCCGGGGCTGCCATGGCCTTCAGTTCCGTATCGGTGGTCGGTAATTCCCTGAGTTTAAAACGGTTCACCCCCTGAGCGCTTTTTTATTTTTTTCATGGCTTTGTGGACCAGGGATTCCACTGCCGAAACAGAGGTTTTCATGATCTCCGCGATTTCCTTTTGTTTCATATTGTCGTAGTGGAAGAGATAAAAAGCTGTTTTTTCTCTGCCCGATAATAGGGTGAGGCATTCCCGCAGTAGGCGGATCTCCTTTTCCCTGGTTTCTTCTTTTTCGAGTTTTTCCGCCGGGTCTATCGTGGATTGGTTCAGGTAGCCGGCGGTTTCTTTGAAATCCCCGATACTTTCAAAGGAGATAAATTCGACTATTTTTTTTCTTTTTATGTAATTGATGAGCGTATTGACGGCAATGCGGTAAATCCAGGTGTAAATATTCGATTTCCCCTTGAAGCTCTTTGATTTTTTCATTACTTTCAGGAATATTTCTTGAACCATCTCTTCGGCTTCTTGTTGATCGTTATTCAGGTAAAACAGGCATAATTTATAGATTTTCCGGTAATAGTCGGCGATTATTTTTCCGATATCAATCTGTCCCCTTTGGACGTCTTTATTCAATATAACCTAAAGATTTAAGCGCTTCCGCGGTTTTGGGATCGAGTTGTTTTCGCTTTTGACTTGACAGCTTCTTCCTGTTACTGCTTGTAATCCAATTCTTCAGGCGAATTTCCAGACGCCGTGCCACTAATGGTTTTTTAAGTTTCAAATCTTCGGATTCTTCATAATCCTCCCAGGGACGAAACAATTGCTTTTCTTTGACCGCCCAATCAGTGGGATAGGGCTTGATAAGTTTGTAGCCGTCTTTATATATAGCCCTAATCACACAATCAACCGCCTCACTAATCACGATCAGATGATTGCGGTAAGAGGGATCGGAAAACATCGGTGCCAGGCTTCTACCGTCTATTTGATCCTTAGCGTAGTCTATCCCTGCGATTTCCAGTATAGTGGGAAAGATATCCAGACCGCTAATCACCTTATCTACCCGGTGGCCAGGAGGGAGTGTGCCGGGCATGCTCATGATCAACGGGATATGTAAAACCGGGTTGTACATTCCGGCATGGCAGAAGTAGATGCCTTTTTCGGTCATACTCTCACCGTGGTCGGCTGCGATAATAATCAGCGTTTTATTCGTGAGTTTTTTCTTTTTTAAAAACCGGAGCACAACCCCGATCTGCTCGTCTAAGAAGGAAATCTCTCCTTTATAAAGGGGGATGATTTGGTCCGGGTCTACCGGTTTCGATTTCGCCCGGGGGTTCAGGTTCATCGTTTTTTGCGGAGGGACAGGTTCGTAGTTGGAGCCTACCGGGTACATGTTGTCGTAGGGCGGCGGCGGTGCGTAATCTCCATGGGGATCGTAATAATGGATCCAGGCAAAAAACCTACTATCCGAAATTTCCTCTAACTTCCGTAAGAAAAGTTTGTTTCTTTCCGCCGCGTTTTTCTCTCTGTCTTCACACTCGAAAAAGAAATCGAATCCCTGGGCGAAGTTGCTGTTTTTCGAATTAAGGTGCCGGGCGCTGACGGCGCCGATGGTGGAATACCCTTTTTCCTTAAAGATTTCGGCCAGGGTTTTCGCCTCATTTGTTAGAGGCGTTCGGTTATCTAATACCTGGTGGCGGGTCGGGTAGAGGCCGGTGAACATGGATGCATGGGATGGATTGGTGCATTGTGAGGGGGCAACGGCACGCGTGAACATCACTCCTGAAGCTGCCGTATTATCGATATTCGGTGTTTTTACATCCGGGCTGCCGTAACACCCGGTATAGTCGGCCCGCACAGTATCGATGGTAATCAGTAAAACATTCGGCCCTTTTTCGGGATGCGAGCCGCACCCGGTCTGGAGAATTGCAAAAATAGTAAGAATAACCGGTAGAATTGTTATTTTTTGCATACACCTATCTTACAATAAAAAAAGCGGTGTGTAAAGATTCATTGGGAAAATCGTCCGCGAAAATTTTGACGGAATTTCCGGTTAACTCTTGACCGACGTATTTTTTTTGTTATAATATATCCATGAAGAATAAGGGATTTACTCTGGTCGAAGTAATCGTCGTAATGGCAGTCATCGGCATATTGGTTTCAATTATTGTGCCCAGCTATAAGCATCATGTGAAAAGAGCCAGGGAAGCGGTTTTACAGGAGAATCTCTTTCACATAAGAGACGCGATAGCGAAGTTTTATAGTGACAAAAACAATTACCCCACTGCCTTAGAGGACCTGGTAACCTTTCGATATCTCAAGAAGATCCCCACTGATCCGGTTGCCAAAAAACGGGAGTGGGAATTGATTTATTTTGAACCGGAAGAAATGGAAGATTTTGATCCTGAAATTTTCGAGAGCATTATCGATGTGAGAAGCATGGCCGAAGGTACGACGGTTGATGGCATTGCCTACAAAGAATTGTAGGAGGACCCGATGGCATTCAAAGGTAAGGCAGGCTATTCTTTATTAATCGCCGTCATCGCGGTGAATGTGTTTGCCGTGTTCCTTATGATGGCCAGGTCGATGTGGGAAACGGAACTGGCAAGAGACCTGGAGGAGGAATTGATTTTCAGGGCCCGGCAGTATGTAACCGCGATAGAATTGTATAAGCAGAAACATACTAATTTGTTCCCCCAGGACTTAGATATCCTGTATACTGAAAAATTTTTGAGGAAACAATACCCCGACCCCATGACCGAGGAAGGGGAATGGCAAATCGTGATGCAGGGAACCACTGCCGGAAAAAAATCTCTCCTGATCGTGCCGCCGGATCAGTTAGGTAAATACTTAACCAAGGCGCAGATAATCGGGGTGGCCACTTATTCCTGTGAAGAGGGATTCAGGGAATACCGCAAGAAAAAACGGTACTGCGAATGGGCTTTTTATGTGGGAGAGGATCCGTTAAAGGATATGCCGGATGTTACCATCATTGGTGAAGAAGGTGAAGGCGGCCGGGAAGGAGGAGAAAGAGGCAGAGAGGGCGGCGACCGCGGAGAACGCCTGGGTGCCGACGAAGCTGGCCGTCCGGGGAGACGCGGGATCGATGATTGATGAAAAATGTGCTGATTATTGCAGCTGAAAATTCAGCGGAAAATTATGGGGCACAGGTTATAGACGAATTCAAGAAACACGAACCCGGGGTACATTTTTTTGGCTTAGGAGGAGACCGTTTTGCCGACCGGGGAGTGGATGTGGTCATTCACAGTAGGGAGCTTTCGGTCTTAGGTCTAATCGAGGTCGTCTCCAGTTTGTTAAAATTAAAACGGTATATGAACATCCTGGTTAAGGAAGCGGTAAAGAGAAAAGCGGCAGCCGTTATTTTAATCGATTATCCCGACTTCAATCTACGATTGGCAAAAAAAATCAAAAAATTGGGTATTCCGGTTTACTATTATATCAGTCCCACGGTCTGGGCCTGGAGATATTCGCGGGTTAACCTGATCAAAAAATATGTGGACCACTTGTTTATCATTTTCCCCTTTGAGATTAAAATTTATGAAAAGGAAAAAATTCCCTTTACCTACACCGGCCATCCCTTAGTGCCCACGATCAAAGTGGATGTAAAGAGAGATGTTTTCAGGAAAGAATGGGCGGTTAAAAAATCCGGTGTACTGCTTACTCTCCTGCCCGGCAGCAGGAGAGCGGAAGTCAATTTTTTACTAACCGAGATGTTAAAAGCCGCCGCAATGTTACAAGAGGAGTTTGAAGTCAGGATCTTTTTGTTATTGGCGGAAAATATTGACCGGGATTTTGTGACCGGGTTTTTAGAGAACAGCCCGGTTGATGTGCAGGTTATCGAGCAGAAAGGGGGGCATAATTTAATAAATGCTTCCGATATGGTTATTACCACCTGCGGTACGTCAAACTTAGAGATCGCCGTTATCGGGGTGCCCTTTGTGGCCGTCTACCGTCTTAATAAACTGTCTTATTTTTTAGGAAAAGGATTTGTGAAAATCGATAATTATTCGATCGTTAATATCCTGGCGCAAAAGCGGGTGATACCGGAGTTGATCCAGGAAAACTTCAGGGCTGAAAATATCGCAAAGGAGGTCCGGAAGGTTTTAAAAAATGAGGCGGTCCGGGACGAGATGTTAAGCCAATTTTCGAAAATCCGGGAAATGGTGTCCCAGGAGCAGAATCCGCCGGAAATCATTTATAACAAAATCG
>JAGLQA010000504.1 GCA_023137075.1 Candidatus Aminicenantota bacterium | reverse complement strand
AGAAATAATTCCTTCATTTTTTCTTTACTTTTTTTGAAATCACCGGGATTTCCCTGAAAAAATACCCGCCCTAATTTTAATCCGAATACTTTGTCTGCAATGTCCAGAACTTCTATTACTTTCTGCTCCACTACCAGCATCGTTATGCCCATTTCTTTATTGATTCCCACCAGCTTGTTGAACACTGTGCCCAATAAATTGGGAGCAAGTCCTAAGGACGGTTCATCTAACAGCAGCAGCTTTGTCGAAGGTATCAGGGCCCTTGCTAAAGCCAACATCTGCTGCTCGCCGCCGCTCAGGTGACCGGCGCTTTCTTTTAACCTATCTTTCAACGCCGGAAATATTCCCAGGACAATATCAACTCGCTCTTTTAATTGCTGCTTTGAAAGATTAAATCCACCGATTTCCAGGTTATCCCATATCGAAAGTTCATCGAACACCCGGTTCCCCTGGGGACAAAAGGTGATACCCAGGTTGATATTTTTGGATGTGGGATTATCTTTAATCGATCGACCGTTAAATCGTATATCCCCCTGCCACAGAGGTAAAATACCGCTTACTGCTTTAAGTATTGTTGATTTCCCGGCGCCATTGGGCCCGATTATGGCTGTAATCTCTCCTTCATTGATTTCCATAGAGAGGTCGAACAAAACCGGTTTTTTATGGTATCCTGTATTGACGTTTTCTATCGTTAGCATCGTTTCTTAATCTAAGTAAGCCTCGATTATCCTGGGATCGCTGCGTACTTCTTGCGGTGTACCTTCGCTGATTTTCTTACCTGTATCCATAAAAATTATCCTATCGGATATTTGCATTATCGCTTCCATATTGTGCTCTATCAATATTACCGACTTTCCCTTTTCAGGTAACTCAGAGATAATCGAGAGAATTTTTTCAATCATAACCGGGTTTAATCCTGACACCGGTTCATCCAACAGCAGCAAATCCGCGTCTGCGGCCAGGCAGCAGGTAATACTCAACAATTTTTGTTGTCCATAGGAGAGGTCATTGGCAAGGCTGCCTGCTTTATCGGCAATACCGGCATATTCCAGCAAAGCCACTGCCTTTTTTTTATTTTCTTTTTCTTTTTTCCGAACCAGGCTATTTTTTATAAAGGTATTCCTCAGTTTTTCACCCGGTTGATCCCGGAAACACAACAGGATGTTATCGAGGACTCTTATCTGCCGGATCAGGCGCAAATCCTGGAATGTCCGGGAAATTCCCATCCGGGCAATTTTATCCGCTGATTTTCCCGTGATTTCTGTGCCCATAAAATTCGTTTTGCCGCTGTCACAGGTGATAAAGCCGGTCAACACATTAAAAAAAGTGGATTTTCCGGCGCCATTGGGACCTATTAAACCGAGTATTCCCTTTTTTTTAATCTTGCAAGAAAAATTTTCCAGGGCCACAATGCCGTCAAAACTTTTATTCAGGCTGTCCACGGTCAGAAAATCCGCCATATTCTCCCTCATTGGTTCTCCGATTCCTGTTTAAAGAAGTACTCACCGATAAATCCCTGGGGCCGCCACATCATAAAAATAACCAGGAGAGAGCCGTACAGGATTTGCCTGATATTAGCAGCCACGGCATTGGGTAACCCAACAAATCGCAGTAACTCCGGCAAAGCCACCAGCACCACCGCTCCGATAACGGAACCCCATAAGTTTCCGGCGCCGCCGATAATCACTATAGAAATAATAAAGATCGACTCCATGATGGTAAAGCTGGTGGGATCGATAAAACTGATATAAGTGGCATACATTACACCTGCAATAGCTGCCAAAGCCGCGCTGATCATAAATACTTTCAATTTAAAGGCAAAGATATTTTTACCAAAAGACTGGGCAAAGACTTCGTCCTCGCGGATGGCTTTTAGAACTCTACCAAAGGGAGATTTAACGACCCTATTAGATATCCAAAACACCAAGGCAGCCAGTAGAGTAACCAGTATCAAAAATTCGATATGAGACGATATTTTTAATCCGAAAATATCGGGCTGCGGGATACCAGGTAGTCCCATGGGTCCACTGGTAAAGGAAACCCAGTTGTTGAGTACGCTAAAAACAATCACCTGGAAGGCAAAGGTAGCAATCACAAAATAGTCGTCCTTTATCCTGAGAGAAGGGATTCCGATCAAGGCGCCCAATATCCCGGCGGCGATAATACCGAGAAGCAAGTTCAAGATAAAAGGGCTGTGCAATTTCAACGCCATTAGTGCCGCTACATATGCACCGACTCCGTAAAATGCGGCATGAGCGATAGACAAAATACCGGTATAACCTACCAGCAAATTTAGCGACACCGACAATATCGAATAAATGCCGATGTAGATCAGGATATGCAGTAAATATTCCATACTATATTTGCATTTCCCACACGCTTGCTACACTTAGAAACAATTCGTTCTTTTCGCTCTCACATGCCCGGAGAACTTTTTTCGGCAGTCGCTCCGGTTCGCTCACCCACCATATAAACGTATGTGTATCAAGAAGAAGCTTCATTTTCCATGCAGCCAGAATTCATCAGGTAAAGGTGAATCGAAATCGTCATGGGCGCGGATTTTTCCCCGGTTCAATCCCGCAACTCTTTTTTTTGAAGCCTTTTTAATTCCTACTATTTGGGCCAGAGGTTTTTTATCTTTTTCAATAATAATGGTATTACCCTTTGAAATAAGAGGAAGTAGTTCCGGTAATCGCTGTTGTATATCCTGAACAGTAACGGTCATGGTTGCCATAATAACCTCCTGGGTTAAATATCTCTTAATCCGAGAAATTTCACACCAAAGCATATATTAGTATGGAAGGAGGAAAAAATCAACCCTTCATAAAATAAACAAAAAAAATTCGACTCCATATTATTGGCTCATCTCGATCATTATAAACATCTGAATCTATGATTTCAGCTTTTTTTTCCTGCCCAGGAATCCTTCGGGTTTGAACATCAAGAAAACGAATAATATGATGAATGCTATGGCATCCTGCCATTGTGAGCTAATCTTCCACACGCCAAAGTGCTGGGCGAATCCTAACAACAAAGCGCCCAGGGCCACACCGGGGATACTGCCTACACCGCCGATAATCATGGCCACTACGCCCATCATTAAAGCATTCATGCCCATGGTAGGGGTCATATCTACATCCAGGGAGACCAATATCCCGGCAATCCCGGCCAGGGCAGAGCCGATGGCGAAAGTCCATAGTATCACTCTATTACTATTGATCCCGGAGATATTGGCAAGTTCCGGGTCATTCGCCACTGCGCGCATGGCCTTTCCCATCTTGCTCTTTTTCAAAAATAGGGCCACCAGCACCACCAGTACAATGCTTGTTACAATAATCAGAATTTGAACCGGTGTAATGCGTGCGCCGAATACGTTTAGTCCTTCTTTCACCGCCCAGGAGCGAATGGTCTTTGTATCGTCCCCGAAAACCATAGAGATCAGGTTTTGCAAAACGATATACATCCCTAAGGAAGCCAGCAGCAAGATCATAGACGAAGCCTGTTTCTTACGCAAATGCCGGTAAACGCCCACATCCATCAAGCAGCCCAGCAGCGCACTGCAAACAATCGCCAGCACAACAGCCAATCCCAAGGGCAAACCCAACCACACCTTAAACAAGAAGGTAAAATACGCACCCCCGGTAAACACCACTGCATGAGCAAAGTGAAAGAAACGGGTAATGGAATATACTAAAGAGAAAGATATTGCAATAAGCAAATAATATGAGAAAGAAATAAACACGTTAAAAATTACTTGTATTGACATAAAATTAGCTATTAAGAGCATCTGGCCATATTTGTATTGGGCCATCCGCAGAGATTGAAACAATCAATAATTCTTCTTTATTAATAGATGGTAATGTGCTAAGATTACATGATGTATGTGTTTTTGAGCCTTTCCCAGTAAGCTTCAAAACTGCTCTACGGTCCTTTTTGGATAATTCCATTGTACTATTACGCTTTATCTCATTGATCTTTGACCATGCCTTTACCGAATCCTTGTTGTCCGTTGCTCCATAATGCGGATAAACAGTTAGACGGGAAGAAATTTTATTTTCGGTTATAAAATTAGCACCATCCATGACAAAAGCAGATTTTAGGCTATAAAGTGGATCATTTAGCGATAGGTTTGCTAACCATGTGGGTTGAAAGAATTCCATCGGGGCACAATATTTTTCTAAAACTTCATCACTATTTGAGAATATTAGGCAAGCTCCTTCACCTGGATTAGTAGAAATTTTTCTAATTATTTTTCTTAATTTACTGGTGATATTATTAAACTCTGATGGATTAGATTGATTTAGAATAATTTTTAATCTTTCTTCTATTATTCCAAATTGGTTTGGTTCTATTGGGCGACGTATAATTCCAGTTTTAAGATCCCATAAAAAAAGTAAATCAGCAACTCCCTTAAATTTTCTTTCCCTGCGCATACCATAGAGTCCTATTTTCCCGTCACCGAGTGTATATATAATATAAACATTACTGTTTTTGGTTTTCTTAAAAACATTCTCAATTGTCCAACAATATAGATCATCTAAATCACTTATAGATTTTCCTTCTATTTTTAAATCTTCGTTTGATGGATATTTTAACCTGATTAACTTTGTAATAAGTTTATGCTTAATATCATAAAACCCAACAACACCATCTGTTTTAAATAATGAATAATTTGCTTCACAAAGCTTAACAGATAGGTTTAAATTTGTATTAATAAATTTGGCATGTTCATCATCAACATACCAGAAACATATCGTTTCTGCTATTGCTGGCCAAGTCTGTTCGTCCCCCGCAAGAAATGCAAATTTGCTCGGATAACCTTCATGTATTGAAAATGCTAACCCTCCTGCTATTCTTAAAATATTATCAAGTTCCTTTAACCTATCTTGGTCTTCTAACTTCAATTCTTTTATTACTTTCTTGTTATTTTTACTGTCTTTAGCATTATCCCATGCACTTTCCTCAAATCTGATGGGGGATGGTGTTTTTTTTCTTTTTCTCTCCTTAAATGTAAAACCCAAATTGGTAGTAATATTCTTAATCTTTTTCTTAACTTCATCTATCTCCACAAATGATAACTTATCGTAAAAAAGGCCCAATGTATACTTTGAAGAATAATCATTTGATGGAATTTTGAAATTTAAAACGCAAGTAGAGAAATCTGGAAAAACTATTGAGAAATTTTGCCAGATTGTTAAATATCTTCTTGCATGTTTTGGAGATTTAAAAGGAGGATCAATATTTTTAATTATGTCTTTGAAATAACCATTTAAATTCCATTGGTAAGTGTTTTTTTCATAATCAGATATCCAAAAATCAAAAGTGTTATCTAAACCTTCGATTTGATTTTTATTAAATTCCGCATTATACCTCAATTGGCGAGCAGTCCTCAGGACTTCATTGATGTTATCATTTGTATTTGGGTATTTTTCTTTTATTTTATTAGATAAATTATCTCCATTTAATTTCTTGAAAAATTTTTCGCTAAGCCATATATATTTTTTTCCTTTTTTGATTTTAAAGGATTCATTGTTTCCTCCTAATTGAATCACTAATGATTCGTCTAGTGGATATTTTTTCCTTTTCTTTTTTATCATACTTGCCCATACCGATTCAACTAAAAAATTTTCTCTCATTTCGGGAAAAATTAAAGACCAAATTTTCCCAATATTATAAGTTTCTTTGTCAAATTTAATACTACCATTATCCTTTTTAAAGAAAAAAAAGAATCTTCCATCTAGCTCCAATTCATCTGTGCATACGAAGTATATACTTTTTATTTTATTAAGATGAGGAAGGTCCCTATTAAATATATCTATAAATCCCTCACAAAAGTAATCAAATATTTTGCTTACCATTTTTAATAGGCCTCCTAAATACAAATATCACATGCATCTATCTCAACATCTTGATTTATAAAATGCCCAGGCATATGAGTAATTTCGTTACTAAGAAGAGGATAGTTTGTCTCATTTTTTGAAGGAGTTTTTTCTAAATATACTTTTGGAATTAGATGCTTGTAAAAATGTAAATATCCTTCTAAAGCGCTTCTTTGGTTAGAACTGGCTCTGTCATAAAGATGAAAAATTGCTTTTCGATACATTGATTTGCTCAGTTTTAAAGAGTTTTCATTTATATTTCCCCAATTTTTGTTTATTGAGTAATTACGTACAGGGCAACCACTGGAAAAAAAATATTTGTAAGGATCTTCTTCTAATTCTGGATAATCGCCAACATCAATTGCAGATAATTTTTTCGCTTTCTCCTCACATATATTAATATTTTTATTACCGAAGTCACCTATTATAAAATCATCACCAAATGTGTCTGAAGTACTTTGTATGCGATAACAGTATGAAATTGATCCATCAGGATTGAAATGGTTGATTCGATCTTTAAATGAAGTGCAATAGTAACCTCTTGGATTAAAAAGGTTTGACAAACTGGAATTTAAAATCCAAACATCGTTTTTTTCTGCGAAGTCAACGATCCTAAAAAATTCATCAATAAATTCCTCATTGTCCACTCCAAATTTTTTCACAAATTCTTCCCCCCTACCGTCTGGTACAATAGGATCAATATGTATAAATTTAATATCGTTCCCGACCAACCACTCTACTGACTCAAAAAGAAGTTTTAAATTTTTTTTAGAAACAGCCATCCGAACTCTCAAGGGTAAACCTGATTTGCTAATCTTAATAATTGTTTCTTTTGTTATCTTTTCGCTATTTTCACCATTAGTATCCGTTCTTTGGTCATCGTTAATCCCATCCCATGATACTGAAAATGCAAATTTTTTCCCAATAAGCCAATTAAGTTTAGACTTCGGCATTATGCCATTCGTTGTGATGTAAAAAACAGGCATAGCTAGATTTCTTTTGGTTTCAAGTAGCGATACGACATCCTTTATAACTTTAAAATTTAAAGTAGGCTCCCCACCTGTAAAATGAATTCTCTCAATATCTGAACTTTTAGAAATATTTTTAATTATGCTGGTTGCAGTGCCTGAAGACATTTCCTGTTTTTCATTTGGTCCTGATCTTGCAAAGCAATATTTACAATATAAATTGCATTTTTTGGTTGTTGTTAAAACTATTCGTGTCTTATTGCGTCCCAAACTTTCTTCGTTACTACAATCCGGTATTTCAAATAAACCTGCTTTATCTAATGATTTTATAACAGCTTTATCTCTTACTTGCTGCACATTTAGTTTAATGAAAATTCTGTGATAAGGAGAGAATATTAAATACTCGTCCTTGTCTTTTTTTATAGCAGGGAGAGTGCCTATCAACAAATCATCTTCAATATTTATATCTGCCATTGCATACCTCTATCTAAATTAAATTTTGTTATAAATTTTTATAACCCTAAACTCTCCATTTTTTATTTGCTTTATTACTGTATTTGGATACTTTAAATCACCCTTGTTATCAAATTCAACTACTCCGATAACGCCTTTGAATTTTTTAAGAGAATATAAACCATCTTTAATTTTCCGTCCATCGTAGCCATTATTCTCAAGGACTTCTTTCAGAATATAAATCGCATCATAGGCGTTGGCTGCAAAAAAATGAGACCGTCTTCCAAACCTATCCTGGAATTTTTTGTCAAATGCTTTCAACTTTTCGCTCCCTGATTCAATTTCATAAAAAGTCGATGAAAATATCAATCCATCTTCAGCACCTTCAGCAAGTTCAAATATTTGTGGACTGTCTATAGAATTTGAAAATAATGGGATATTTAAGCCTAATTCTTTAATCTGTTTTAGTATTTTCCCTAACTCAATAGGAATACCTATTATTATAATAGCATCAGGATTCGAATCTTTTATGGAAGTTAACTGAGCTCTAAAATCAGTTGCTCCTTGTTTAAAATACTCTTCCATAAGAATATTTCCACCCCTTTGCTCAATTATATCTTTACAAACGCTAATAAAACTTATTGAATAATCAGAGTCCACACGCAAAACAGAAAATTTCCTAAATTTGGTTTCATCCATGATATAATTTGCGAGTGCACCAGCTTCTTGTGAGGCAGTAGTTCTATTGCGAAAAATATAGTCCCCTGCATCGCTTATATTATCTGCCATTCCAGTAGGCGAAAGCAAAACTACTTCATCTTTTTCAGCTATTGGAGCAGCTGCTAAAAAGCCACTACTTATAATTGGACCAATAATTACTTGCACTTTATCCACACTTATCAATTTCCTAACTGCATTAACTGCTTTTTGAGGAGACGATTCTTCATCTTCAATTATTAACTTAATTTGATGGCCATTGATACCTTCATGCGTATTTATTTCTTCAGTTGCAAGTAAACACCCGTCTCTTACATTATTACCGTATGGCGCAACAGGACCTGTTATCGCAGTGACAACACCAATTTTAATTACACTCTGATCATCTTTCTTACATGATGGGGAGAAAAGAAGTGAGAGAAGGATTATGACACTTATAATTAAAACGATTTTTTTACTCATCTTTACCTCCAGTTATTAAAGAATAATTAAAGCAAAAACGGGAAAGAATGTCAACCGGAAAAATACTTTTTTTGACATTTTTCCTGTTTTGCCTGATAGTGCAGCAATTTTGATGCCGGGAAATTTTCAGGAATGTGTCCTGTTTTGAGGACAGTTGGCGCTGATACTTCGCCCATCGATCGGCTCTTTTAAGCGATTCTTCCGTGGTTACCGGTTTCCCTTCCTCAGCGTCTTTCAGGCCTTCGTAAACTTGTGCGATAAAGTTTATTTCATACATTATATCATCGATGGTACATTGGTCGGGCAAACGCTTTATAGCTTCAAGCGATACTTGTTTTACCGTATTCATCGTTTGTACTTCCATTTTTTTGCAACTCTATAAAACTATTATAAAACGATTGAGATTTATTTTCAACCGCAATTTCACTTTAAACCGGATAGTTGTGTAAAAAAATAACTATTCAGTTTTTGAGAAGTGAGAATCCGTCACACGAAGGAATTTGGAAATTTCCTAAAAAGCGCATTAAGTCAGAACTTTTAAAACTTTGGGTCTATAAAAGAATTTGTTGGTAAAGGCGGTTTGCTTATTGGGGGCTTTGAAATGATA
>JAGLQA010000503.1 GCA_023137075.1 Candidatus Aminicenantota bacterium | reverse complement strand
TTCCTAACTGTCAACCCCGGTATAAAAAATTAAACCTGCTTCATTTCATATTCGATAGTATCCGCACTAAAATCCTGCTGATGTGGCCATACGATTCCACCAAATGCCGGCCTTACCGCATCAAAAAGACTTTTATCTTTCAACACTGTGAAAATCCCCTTGTCAAGGTATGGTTTGACATCAAAGAGACCTTTCTTTCCATTTGATAGCGTGACTAACAAAACATAATCATCCTTAGCTTCAACGTCGCTTACCTTTACCATTTTCACCTCCTCATTTTAATGGGTCTATCTTAAACGGTTGCTGTCCATTAACCGCCAGCTTCCAATCCGCCATCAACTCTTCCTGATGAATTTCTATCCAGGCCTGGACTAATTTTATTTTTGGGTAATTTACCCTTTATGATTTCACCATCATCAATCGCTATCACTGCGTCATATTCTCCAAAGTTTGCGTGAATATGTGGACGATGGTGCTTTTTATCATCAAAAAAGAACATGTAAATTATTATTCCATAAAACATAGATAGTGACGGCATGCTATTCCCCTTTTGCATGGATTGATGTCTTTTTGCTCGACTATTCTTATAGGTAATTCGTTTCTTTTTATCATCGAGCTATATGTAACATAGAACAAAGGTTTTTTCAACCTCTTTTAAAATGAAAAACAAGGCGAAGCAGCAGAAACACCGCCTACTCACCCGGCACCCTCAAGACGGTTTGGCATATTTTTTTGCTTGACAAATTCTTTTTTTTTTTTTATAATCTAACCTTGAGGCTTAGTTCAAGGGAAGAGGGTAAACCGATCTTTTCGGTGAAAACCCCACAGTCCCGCTGCCGTGGCCGGGTTCCGGTTAAAACCGGAAAAACGTCCTTAAAAAAGACAGCCACTGTCCCCGTACCGGGGATGGGAAGGCTTTTAAGGATCCCGGGAGTCGGAAGACCTACTAATGTCTCTCAGGTGCATATTACCTACGGAGGTTGGGTAATATGTAGAAGACATTATATCCCTCCAAAAATATTACAAGGAGGCTTTTATGCACCAAAAAATTTTCTCTCTCATTGTCATTTCTCTACTAGTTTTTTCTTTTTCCCTGCCGGCATACGCGGACGAAAAAGAAGAGCAAGAATCCATGGTGGTTGAAACGGTTGAAGTGACCGGCGAAACAACGTTAAACAAAACCATCCAGAGCGTTTCGGTTATTACCGGTGACGATCTCAAGAAATACCATCCCGAAGGAATTAAATCGATCCTGAATATGTCCGCCGGTTTTCTCACCCTGAGCGGTGGCCACTACGGGCAAATGGCTTACTCCTTCGCCCGGGGAGCCGGCACGAACCAGACCCTTTTCTTAGTTGATGGATTTAAAATCACGGATCCTGCCAACAGCCTGGGTTTAAACCTCACCTTTCTCTCCCCTCACTTAATCGAGAAGGTGGAGATCGTCCGGGGACCTTTAAGCAATATGTATGGTTCAAATGCCATGGGGGGAGTGGTAAACCTGGTAACCAGGAATAAAGAGGGAGCCGAAGCGTCAGCCTTTCTGGGCAGCCACGGTTCCTACGATACCAATGTGTTCCTTTCCAAAAAAATAGGCGACTATCTAAACCTGTCGGTAAACGGCAGCTTGATCCGGTACAGCGATGGTCTTGAGAATGACGAGTTTAAAAACAACGGCATTACCTTAAAATCGAATTATCATTATAAGGATTTTAAAGTCGGCCTCATGGCCTTCGGAAATTTTGCCGATTCGGGTATACCTTTAAATTTGGGCCTGCCCACACCCAACCGGAAGTACAAACAGAATAACTTCCTGCTGGCGCTGCCGCTGAGCTGGGTCTTCAACGATCATTCAAAATTAAACCTGAAATTATCTCACAACTCCAATAAATACGAGTTTGAAGACAGCGATGATCCCTGGCTTCCCTATTATGAAAATAAATCGATTGTCAATGAAGCCCGGCTTAACTTCCATACATCCTTTGCCCAGGTGATAAAATTGCATACCGGTGTAGATTATTCGGATCAGAAAATCCTTAACCGGGACAGCTTCTCCACTGCTATCGATAATGAGAAGACGCATTATATCTCTGCTTTTGTGAATGCCGGTTTAGACCTGAAAAAATTCCTGCTTTCCGCTTCCCTGCGCTACGACAAATACCGGGACATCGATGCGGTTTTCTCTCCCCAGGTCGGCTTCTCCTACCTGGTTGCCAAAAAATTCAAGATCAGGGGGGCTTATTCACAAAGCTTCCGGGCGCCTACCCTGCCGGAACTGCTCAATCCCCTATGGGGTAACCCGGAGTTAGAGGTGGAAAAAGGCAAGTCTTTTGAAATCGGGGCCGATCTTTACACGAAGCCGGTTATTTTGAGCGCGGTCTATTTTACCTCGAATTATAAAAACCTGATCGGTTTCAGTCCACTGACCTTCAGGTTTGCCAATCTCAGCAAGGTGGATATTTCAGGCATCGAATTGAGCACCCGGTTTACACTATTCGAAACACTCACGCTGCAGGCCGCGTACACCTACCTGGATACCAACGACTTGCAGTACGAAAGAGAACTGTTAAGACGGCCCAAACACGCCCTGTCTGCCGTCATCTCTTATAACAACCGGTATTTTAACCTGGGGAGCGAAATGACCTACGTGGGAAAACGGCTGGATTACAATGAATTGACCTGGTCGGTGGGCCACAGCCCGGCCTTTAATACCTTCAATGTTCTATTGTTCGTTCCGGTCAATGATTATTTCTCCATCGTGGGTAAAATGACCAATGCCTTCGATAAAGAATACCAGGAAGTAATGGGTTACCCGGCTCCTTCCAGGCGGTTCCTCATCGGTATCAAATACCGCATGAAAAACCGGGATTAAGAGATATGGGGCGGTTCTCCGGGACCGCCCTATGATTCTTATAACCGCTTAACCGTCATTTTTTAATTCCTTGATTACATGCTTAACTTTCTGGAGTTCGTTTATATTCGCCACCAATATACCGTTCCCTGTGTTTATAACCGTTACATCTTTCAAACCGACTACCGCCACCGGCTTCTCCTCGGTCGAAAATATCAGGGAGTTTTTAGAATCGATAAAAATACAATTTTTTCCTCACCGTTAGGTGGTCCGGTTTTTCGAGCAGTGTCTTGAAAAACGACAATATTAATTTACGGTAAATCTCTTTGATTTCACCAGCAGGTCGCCTTTCTTGATCGCGATAATATAGGAGCCGGTCCGCGCGTCCGCCGGGATCGTGTAATACAATAGGGTCTGGTCATGCGGATATTCCCCGATGTAAAAGTAGTAGGAATAGTCTATGGCCAGGGCGATTTTAACATCGCCGTATATACCGGAGGTGGTAAAACCGATGGG
>JAGLQA010000502.1 GCA_023137075.1 Candidatus Aminicenantota bacterium | reverse complement strand
GAAGTGTGGCAAAAGGGGATCGGTATTAGTACGGAGTATGACCGTCCGGAAGACCCGCCAAGCAAGGATGCCACTGTTTTGATCACGGTTCGAGATCCCTTTGCTCAACCGCGCTTTCACCGCTCCTTTGCCGATGGGCTGGGCGGCCTGGCCGAATATGTCATGGAGGTGGTGCACGGGGCCCACGACTACTGGGTAAAACCCCTTGAGGAAATTGCGAAGGGCATGGACAGCAAAGATACCCACTGGACCTATACCTACCACGGCCGGCTGTTCGAGTACGTGATGGAAGGACAGGTGGTGAACCAGGTAAATTACATGATTGAGAAACTTGCCGAAACGGGGCACACCAGGCGGGCCCAGGCGATTACCTGGAATCCCAAACTCGACCCGCCTACCGATGATCCCCCCTGTCTGCAGCGGGTGTGGGGGCGGCTGTGTGAAGATGGAGAAGGGGGGTTTGTTTTCAACATGAACACCCATTGGCGCAGCCGGGATTTATTCAAGGCCTGGTTCGAGAATGTGATTGCCCTAACAACTCTCATGCGGAAAATTGCGGAGTCGATTTCGGAAAAGATAGGAAAACCGGTTCGTCCCGGGCGCTATGTGGACATCTGCGACTCGCTTCATATTTATGGTTCCTATTTCAAGGAGATTGAAGGAGACCCGGAAAAGGGAATCAAGAGTTTCTTCGAAAAATTGGCAAGCCGCTCTTATGAAGATCGCACCTGGGACTCGAGCTTCGTCAAACCTTTCTTTATCGACGATGGTGTAGGGAAAGGACTGCGAAAAATGTTGGAGAGGGAGAAAGAGATGCCGGAGGCTGTGCGGAAAGCTGTGGCGGAAGAACTCAAAAAGATGGAGCAAGACGATTATGTTGTCTGATTCGGGAATATTCTTTGGAGGTACGTATGACAATTTTTAAAAAAATAGCAGGTGAGGTGCAGCAGGGAAATTCTGAAAATGTGGTAGAACTGGTAAAGGGGGCTCTCTCTTCCGGGACTTCGGCCGAAGCCATTTTAAACCAGGGACTGGTCAACGGGATGACGATCGTTAGTGAGAAATTCAAAAATAACGAGTGTTTTATTCCTGAAGTTTTGGTATCGGCCAAAGCGATGAATTTAGGTTTGCAGGTCTTGAAGCCGCGTTTGGCAGAGACAAATGTGAAATCCTTAGGCAAAGTTGTTATGGGCACCATCCAGGGCGACTTACATGATATAGGAAAAAATATCACTGCCATGCTGCTGCGGGGGGCCGGTTTCGAGGTAATCGACCTGGGGGCCGATGTACCCATCGAAAAATTTATCGAAACCGCCAGGAAGGAGAAAGCGGATATGGTCGGTATGTCGGCGCTTTTAATCACTACTATGGTCAACATGAAGCCGGTGATAGAAGGCTTAAAAGAGGCAGGGTTGAAAGATGATATAAAAGTTATTGTCGGCGGCGCCCCGGTCACCCGGGATTACGCGGAGCAAATCGGGGCGGACGGTTACGCCGAAGACGCCGCCTCGGGCGTGGATGTGGCGAAGCAATTATTAAAAAATTAAAAAATTATTATCAGCGTTGGATTGAGAAGGGGGACGGTACGTGTATTCGTGCATCTTATTATTATTTTTGTTTGTCTATTCTTTTCTTTGCCTTTCGATAATCCCACAAAAGGGCAAATGCCAGGACCAGTAGAACGCTGATTACGATGAAATGCAAAACTCCGGACAGAAAAATTCCCTTAATACTGCCACCAGGTTCCAATACCGAAATCCTGGGATCTTGGGGGTTGTAAAAGACTATAACTTGTTGATCTATTTTATATTTTGCCACTTTTTTCTTGCTCCACGACAAACCTCTTCCATCTTCAAGAAAAAATATCTTGTTTCTCTCATAGTTGACGCCATCGACCGAGTAGACATAAACAACCTTGGGCATGAAATTTTCATGCGCCGAGCCTGTGGGTGAAGCCCCTCCGATATAGGACTTTATCACTTTCCCCTGCACCGTAGGCCATCCTGGAGAATCAAAAAAAGCAACAGCAACTGTTCTATAATAATGGAAAGCTATAAGTGCACAAAGTGAGAAGGAAATTATAATGCCAATTTTACCGATTTCCATACGACTTCTTAGGTTATCCGTCGTCATTTCTATTACCTTTGCCCATTGCTGCTAAGGGTTAGCGCAAAAATAATCCCTTAAGATCGGAACTAAGAAAGATATTTTTTCCTTCTAATCCGCGGTTCATTACGTGATTAAATGAACCTTCATAAGTTAGCCTCGGGAATCTCATAAGTAGATTTTACCATAATGCATGCACGAATGCACGTACCGTCCCTGTTCTGTCCATATAGCTTAAGTATAAAGAGTTAGTCCTGGGCGAGGCGAAAGCCAAGAAAGTAGCCCCTGCTGGGGGGCGTATTGTAGCGGCGATTGGCCGAACGAATGTAGCCAGCATTGACGTACCAACTGCCGCCCCGTTGCACCCGGAAGGAGCCGCTTGCAGGTCCGGTTGGATTGTTTCGCGGAGAGCTGGAATAATAGGATGAAGAATACCTGTCAGAGCACCACTCCCAGACATTACCGGCCATGTCATGAATACCATAGGGGGAAACACCAGAAGGGTAGGAACCCACAGGCATGGTTTTCTCTCTACAAGATTCATAGTTAGCGCGGCTGCATGAGGGATCGCCATTTCCCCAGGGATAACGCCTCTGGTCTGTCCCCCTGGCCGCTTTTTCCCACTGCGCTTCGGTAGGGAGATGAATGTTTTTACCTGTCTTTTGTGACAACCAGTCACAGAAAGCCCTGGCATCATTCCATGAAACATGTATAACAGGACGTGTTCCCCTGCCCCAGCCTGAATCACCCGGCTTGCTCCTGCCGGTTGCTTCACAAAATGAGTCATACTTATCAAATGTAACTTCATATTGGGATATCTTATAAGAATCCAGGTAGACAGTATGCACTGGTAGTTCATCTGGATTTCCCTCTTTGCGATTGTCACCCATTTTAAATTCACCGGCCGGGATATTTATCCATTCGATACTATTATAAACCTCTTGAGCATAATCTCTTTCTTCAGATTTCTTTTTTATAATAAGATATAAAACAACACCGACAGCAACCGCTCCTCCTACAACCAGGAGCCATGGGAACTTTTTCTTTTTCTTAGGCTGGTTTCCCTTCATAGCAAAAACACCACCTTGACCACTATTGTGGAATTCAATGCGGCCCCCCTCAACATCAACTTCTTTTTTTCCTGCAGGCTTCATAGATGTGAATTTCTCTGTTTTGGATACATCAGGTTTTACTTTTACCAACTCTTTTTCCTCTCCCTGTTTTCCTTCTTTTTCTGCAAGTAAGGAATTTGGGGAGGAACAGATCAGTAGTAAAAATGAAACCAATGTACATAAAGCAATCATTTTTAAATGTTTCTGAAACATTTTAACCTCCTTTATTTTTCTGATTCCTATATTCTGGGATTTAGTCCTTAAACCGAGCCTTTTTCTTCAGTTTCTACAGAATATCTTTTTTCTCAGATGGCAATTTCCCTCGCACTTCGTATGTTTTGTAATATGTCCCACTACAAAGGAATGCTCCTAATATAAAGCCAATACCTGTAAGAATAGCTGCTAATAACGAGCTTCCTGTTCTAATCCCAAGAGCAAATGCTGGTGCCCCAACAACCAGCCCGCCAGCCAGGGTTTTAGATTTTCTCTTAACCTTTATGTAGTCAATTTTATCAATATTGATTAAAACTTTAGTAATCGATTCGCGTGTTTCGGAAATCAACAATAATGATGAGTCATCTTCGACCTTTAGTAATTCACCTTTTTCTACCTGGCCATCTACTTTTGTTACGATTATCTTTGCCCCGGGTTTTTCCTTCTTTGCCCACAAACTCCCCGGACAAATAAGTGAAAAGACAACAACAGCAATCAAAAATTGCTGGAAAATCTGTTTAACCTTCCTTCTTTTCATTTTAATACCTCCTTTTTATTAATTCCTATATTCTGGGATTTAGTCCTTAAACCGAGCCTTTTTCTTCAGTTTCTTCAAAATCTTACTTATTTGGTTCTATAAAATAATTTG
>JAGLQA010000501.1 GCA_023137075.1 Candidatus Aminicenantota bacterium | reverse complement strand
GGCGATTTCACTCAAAAAGGGCAAAGCAATTCCCAAAACTGAATGGTTACAAATTACACCCTGTAAACACTCTCTATTAAATTGTTTACAGCGTTGTTGAAAAATATTCTGCCGGAAAATGGCAGGATTTCACGACAAAGTAACTAATTTTCCCCCTGTATTGATTTTTCTTTAACAATTTGATATAATTTTTTATGATTATGGCAAATGAAGGAGACGGATTCAGTAAAAGGAATAATGGCAATTCATCAGCAAATAGTTGCTTAGTTAAGTTAGAATCGGAAATTCACGGCACTCACGACATAACAAAATACGACACAGTTTCTAAGGCAACAAGAACAAGAGTTAGAAATAAAAAAGGAAAAACAACAGAATATTAAATTGGAGGATTTGAAAATGAAAAAATTATTTTTTTGCTTACTTTTAATCGTAGTATATTCACAATTTCTTTCCTGTGGGGAAATTGATAAAAAAGCGGATACTAAATTGATAAAAGGGATAAAGCATGTTTACAACACAGCTATTCCCTCGAAAGGTAAATTGACCCTTAACCTTAAAAAAATCTTGACCATTGAACCAGGCAAAGGTGAGGCAGAAATTAGAGATTTGTTTTTTTACGATCATGTCAGTGACCAAGATGGGAACATTTACCTGATTGATGGAAAAAGCGTTAAAATCCATAAATTTAATCCCAGGGGGAAATACATTAAATCTTTCTTAGATAAAGGCCAAGGACCTGGAGAGTTCGGTAATTATCCGAGAGTTCAGTTTTCAGGCAACATTGCATTCATTAGTAATAGTAATGAAAGAAAAATTGCCCGGTATACTACAGACGGTAAGTTTTTAAAAGAATTCAAATTTAAAAAGTATTATTATTCTTTACATATGGTCGACAATGAAAAATTTATTGGCACCGTAAATAAATATTTAGATGATAAAAGAACTAAGTTTATCAAATATCTAGGGATTTATACTCTGGACGAGCAGAATCCTGTCAAACTTTTTGAAGCAGAAAATGCCGGTAAATTCTTAGCATATTTCGATAATAGGAGTATTGTTGTTATTCCAAACCCCGGAATTTACAAGGATGTTATTTACACTTTTGATTCGCACACGAAAAAAATATACATATCATTTAACAAAGATTACACAATATATGAGAAAAACTTAAAAGGAACTACCGAATTGGTCATTCACAAAGATCATAAAAATCCAACATTAAAGCATAGCGACAAAGTTGACATTGTGAACACCTTCGGCACTATGCCTGCCAGTCTTCGGAAAGCGATTATAGATGCTCTCCCGGACAAAATGTGTGCCATAGAGAGTTTGGATGTATTATCCAATGGTTACATATTAGTTAGGAGTGTAATCGGTTATCAGAAGGTCGGATTTGACATTTTTTCAAGAAGGGGCGAGTATGTATATTTGATAGACCTCCCTGAAGGCATTAATCTTGAAAAAATTAAGTTTAGTAATGGCGTATTGTCAGGCATCGAAAACAGGGAAGATACCCCGGTTTATCACATGTATAAAATAGAATCTCTGCCGAATGTATTTTAATAGTTGATTTTTAGTTACTATAATAGACAATGAACCAAAGATTCATCCTGAATTGGGTGGATAAAAAATAAAATGGAGGTATAAAATGATTGAGATCGTTTTTACACGCTCGGAGACAATCAATGCAGATGAACTCTCCCAGGTTAAAGCGGGATTAGGGCGAGAAGGGTGCGCATGTTGTATGTGCGCTCCCGACCTTATGGGCGCGGCTGAGATAACGGCCAGCCATACTGCAGTGCCACTCCCTTAAAGTAATTTCTTGTAACGGCAGGGAGCATTTCAACTCCCTGTCGTTACAATTTTGGAGGATGCAAAGTGGAAACAGAGAAAGTATACAAAAATCTATCTGCTATTGGTCTACAGGTCGATGGTCAGTACTATATTTATGAAAGATATACAAATCACCTTGTAAAGGTGGATGACGTCGTGTATGAAATACTCGATGACTCGCTGGTGAGTTCATGCGAGGAGGTTCTTGAGAAATATTCAAATCAGTTTAAAACAGATGAGATTAGAAAAGCTTATAAAAATATTTTCAATATGCAGGAAAACCAGGGATTGTTTACTTCATACGTAATCCCTGAGTTATCTATTTCTAATAGCAAATCACTACGTAAAAAAGTGCGTCAGAAATTAAAGGGAGGTTTAACAGAATTGGTCTTCAACGTCACAGAAGACTGCAACCTTCGCTGCCGGTATTGTATTTACTCAGGAGCCTACAAGGACCGGCGGAAACATAACAAAAAAAACGACATAAGTTTTGATACCGTCAAAAAAGCGATCGATTTTTTCTTGAAAAACAGCGAGGAAAAAGAGCAGCGATTTATCTCCTTTTATGGAGGTGAAGCCTTATTGAGATTCGATTTTATTCGGCAAGTAATAACTTCTGTTCACAAAAAGAATCCAGAATTGTCTTTTTCGATTACCTCAAATGGCACTCTGATTACACCCGCCATTCTTGATTTTTTAAGTGAGCATAAAGTTCGGTTGTCTTTAAGCCTGGATGGACCCCAGGAAATTCATGATGCAAATCGTATTTTCGCTAACAACAAAGGTACTTTCAAGAGAGTAGAAAAAAATATACAATTGATTCGTGATAAATATCCGGATTATTATTCCCAATATATCAAGATCAACGCTGTTGTAGTCCCCCATAAGTTTGGTGACCAGGCTTTGAATGAGTTTTTCCCCCCTGAAAGATTCTCCTTTCTTAGCGATGAAACTAAACTCAAGGTTGGCTTGGTCAATCCGGCAGAGAATGATTTTATTCCTAAAAACGGGTATTATAATTACCTGGAAGAACTTTTCGAATCTCTGAAGAGAAATTATATTAAATCTCATTGTCAAAATGAGCAATCAGGGTTCCCTTCTCTCGAATCAAAAATATTTGGTCGAAAAATGAGATTGATTCACTACCGCCCTCACGTACATATGAAGGATTATGCCTTTTTCTGGCCTAACGGCATATGTTTGCCTGGTATGAGAAGTCTCTTTGTCTCTGCAGATGGTTCCTTTTACCCCTGTGAGAAACTCTATGATTACCATGATATGAAAATCGGGGATATCAACTCTGGATTTGATTTTGATAAAATCAGTCAGTATATTGAAGACTATATAAAATGCGTGCATAGTATATGTTCAACGTGTTGGGCTTTTAGGTTTTGTAGTGAATGCTTTCTTAGTATCCGTCATAAAGGCCGTAATGACATTAAAATGAGGTTGTGGTACTGCCAATCTCAGAAAAAAAGCATCATCGAACATCTTGAAATGTATATCAAAATCCGCAGTTGTAAACCGGACGCTTTCGACTATCTTGAGAAAGATAGGGAAAATGCTTCTTATCTGGATTATATGATTGAAGATTAAAAGAGGTAAACATATTGAATAACAAAATGAAAGCAGGCTGGTCTACAATGCGCATGACTAATGGACTAATAATGTGTAGCTGGTAAGTCTACGACCAGATTCCTGTTTTTCAATTGCCAAGGAAATAAAAGGTTACCTTGTCGTGAAATCCTGCCATTTTCCGGCAGAATATTTTTCCGTATGTCTGGAAACGCTTTAATATAAGGCGTTTACAGAGGAAAAATTTTTCTCAACTTTTAAAACTTTGGGGTTCCGGCTTTGCAGGGTTGTGAGAAATGTGCACGGTGCATGACATTATGACTTTTGATCTTTTTTCCAAAAAAATATAAAGTTAACATTTACTATCTGTTATTTAGTGAAGGAGAGATGTTTTCCACGCCCGCCGGAGAAGCTGCGGGACGGATCGAAAAGTTAGTGGAAGAAAACGGCGAAGTAAAAAAAATCCTCCGGTATTTCGATAGATCGAAAATCTTCCGTTTCAGGGGCATTTAGTAAATAATAAAGCTCAAAATTAGAATTGCTGTAAAGAGACCGGTAGAATCAGGATTTTTTGGGGGAGGGGTGAAAAAGGTTGAAAAAAGCCGATGCCCAGAGTCGAACTGGGGACCTTTTGATTACGAATCAAACGCTCTACCAACTGAGCTACATCGGCAAGCTTTCCGGATGTTCTTTCTATCAAGTGGCCTATTATACCACGAATATATGATTATTATCAACTTTATTTCAAGTGAATTTGCTGCGTTGCGGGGTTATTCTTCCTCGAAGGCGTTTTGGATATGATTTATTTTGGTTTTCCGGCCTTCGTAAACGACGGATATAATGTCGAAGCGGATATACATTTCCGCGTACTTGCGACGACCGGTAAAAACCCGGGTGGCCCGGATAATCTTTCTCCTCTTCCTGAAGTCCACAAACTCCTCGGGAGTTCCAAAATCACCGCTCTTGCGGGTCTTAACTTCCACGAAACAGAGCGTCTCCCCTTTCTTCGCGATTAAATCTATTTCCGCGCCGCAGGTCAGGTAATTCCGTTTCACAATTTCATACCCGTTTTTTTCCAAATAACGGGCCGCCACCGCTTCGCCTTCCGTTCCCGAAAATACTTTCCCCGAATTTTTCATAATCCGGAAGGGGGTCCACGCCATCTCCGATACCTCCTTTTATTTACAAAGATAATTTACTGTCGCCGATGGGTGACCGCGTCTCTACCACTTTTATATTTAACTGCTCAAGCTCTTCGAGTATGGGTTCGTAGAGCTCTTTTTTATCGGGGATTTGTACACCTTTTAGATCTATCTTGTTCTCGGCCATCAACCTGGTACCGATAGCTAAGGGCAGACTGACTGTCCTGGCCATGGATGAATCACCTCCGGGTATGCCGAAATCAATGAGCGTCGAGGTAATTATATCCCGGGTTTTATCGCTGTTTTCCACGACAAATTTATGCCGCAGCAGTATCATGTCTTTTTCACCTTCTTTGTAATAAAGCTTCTCCTGCAGCAGCCGGCTGAGCATATCAAGATAATTATTAATGCCGGAAACCGGTTTGTCGTCAAAGAGTCCCAACCACTTTAATTTTTCGATAACCGTAGAATTTTCAGGCAGGCCGATTTTTTCGGCGGTTTTCCGCACAATGTTTTCGCCCTTACCGGCCCCGATTAAACGTGCCGTCATTTTTTTAAAAGTGGTTCCCGCCAGGTTGTCCACCGGTGTTTCATCGATCAGCCCTATTTCCACTATCTTTTTTAAGGTTTCACACCAACCGGGGTAACGATAAGTCCCCCGCATCAGGGTTTGCGCATCTTTTAAACCGTAAATTTCTTTATAGGGAAGGGAGTCGCCGTTGGGATAAACTTCAAAGGTGCCGAGACCGTTTACCTTTTCTAATCTGAAATGGGAAAAAAGATCGCTGCCGTCGATCTCGATGACTTCCCCGTTTTCTAAGTACCGGGCCGGCCTTTTTGAGGCTGCTAAAACTCCATAGGGACTCCAGGAAAATTTATAGCCGAAGGGATTGTCGTTGTGCTCGGGTGCGGGCAGGCCGCCGCAAAATGAGTAAAAGTGAATCACCTTGCCGCCTTCCGCGTATACCTGGTCGATGACTTTTTTGGCAGACATATGGTCGATCCCGGGATCGACACCCACTTCATTTAAAAATAGCAAACCTTTGCTCCGGGCTGCGCTGTCCAGGGCACGCACCTCGCTGCCGGCATAGGATGCAGTGGCCATGGATTTATTGTTTTTCAGGCACAACCTGGCCACCGCGGGATGAAATGTCGCCGGCAGTAGGCTGACGACTATATCGTTCTCCTTTATTAAAGATTCTAATTGCCCGGTATCGGTAACGTCACAAAAAAGAGCTTTGCCGTTTTTTCGGCCTTTTACCAGGGCCGCGGCTTTGTCAGGCTCATTGGACGCAACGGTGACAAACATATTTTTCCGGTCTAACAGGTAGTGAATGCCCGGTTTGCTGACCAAGCCGGACCCGAAGATAATGACTCTTTTCATTTTAAAAACTCCTCCATATAACGGTAGCCGGGGGTGAAATGGCCGCGGTGAAGAACCAGCGCTTTTTTTATAGGTTCAGGCAGATCAAGTTTATCAAACCTATTCCTGAAATCCGCAACGGCAATTCCTTTGATAAAACCTTTCAATAAGTTGGAAAAATTAGTGGAGGAATCGCGCGGGAATTCGCAGGGTAAATTATCCACTGCCATAACCGTGATGCCCTTGCCGAGGGTGCCGTCTTCATACTTGTCGCTCTCAGGAAAATATGTGACGGTAGGATTGTCGGGCCTGGTCGCTTTTGGCGTTATTTCTATGGCCCCGTCGATATCACAACTGATATCGCCTATTACCGTTAAATTTAATTCGGATTGCCCCCGGGTATGATCTTTTAGATACTTTTTTGTTACCAGCCGGGGATACTTCTCTGTCCAGTATATACAGTTGACCAGGATGCTGAGGTGGGGGATATAATTTTCAAATATGCCCTCATACTTTTCCGGGTGATTGTAATAGTCCTGCAAATCAAAGGCGCCTTCTGCCGCCCGAACCATATCCCTTTCATAAAATACAACTTTATAGAGATTAAAATTATCGGATGCAATATCCCGGTATTTTTCTTTCAGTTTTTCGGCCGGTATGACCTGGTGGGGCAGGAGATCGAAAACCTCCTGGGCACCTCCGGACACATTGCCGTAACCGGTAAATCCGACAACTAAGGGAGTCAACTCCGCCGGCAGGCCATTTCGTCTAATTTCCCGGCCGATTTCCGTTATCTCCCGCTTCGCTTCTTCAAATGAAGGGTATTGATAGGGCTGTTTGATACGCTCAAAGGGGGTATCATATCCCCGGAGTTTCATTTTTTGCGCGTAAGCATAGAGAGTTTCAATCATACCGGCAATACCGGCAAACCTTCCGAAAAATATCAGTCTTCGGTTCTTCTCATCGATGATTCTTTCATAATCGATGAGTGTGCACTCCCGGTCCACCATTTTTTTTAGCATGGTCATGTTATAAGGTTGGCCTTTTATGGTGTGAGAGAAAAAAACGTAGGCTTTGTCTTTCTCAAAAAGGTGAA
>JAGLQA010000500.1 GCA_023137075.1 Candidatus Aminicenantota bacterium | reverse complement strand
CTATAATAGTGTATTACATTTTACGGAGGTCAAAATGACACAAAAAAGAAACACATCCCTGATCAGGGGCATCTACAGGCTCCTGAATGTTTTTTACTACTTAACCGCCGGTTTGCTCATTCTACTGGCTATTCTGGCTGTCTATAAAGGCTTTACCTTTGGACCGAAAGACGCCCTGTTTGAAGTGACATACAAAGGCGCTTCCGCCACCACTGTTTTATTAGAAGTCGATCAAGGTGACGGGGAGATTGAATTTGGACCAGGTGGGATTAAATTTAAGGCAAACCGTTCCTTTTTAATTATCACCAGGGTCTTCGAAGTAGGATTTTTACTCCTGTTTTTCCTGGTTGTTTGTTTATTGCGCAAAATCTTTCATGGCCTGGTCAAAGAAAAAAATCCCTTCCGGAAGGAAAATCCCGGCCGGATCCGTTGGATCGGCTACCTCATTATTATTTTCTCGATCCTCTCAAGCTTTTTTGATTTTTATGTGTGGAAATATATTGCCCGCCATATTTCCATCCCAGAGGTATCATTCGGCTACGGAGTGGGGTTTAACCTTGAAACTATTTTTTTAGGATTAGTGGTGCTTGTTTTATCTGAAATTTTCCGTTCGGGTGTGCAACTGCAGGAAGACCGGGATTTAACCGTTTAGGGGGTAGCTATGCCGATTAATGTCAACCTGGATTTATTAATGGTGAAACAAAAAATAAAGCTGAAAGACCTGGCGGAAAGAGTGGGAATTACCATCGCCAACCTTTCCATCTTGAAACAAAACAAGGCACGGGCGATTCGCTTTTCCACCCTGGACGCCTTGTGCCGGGAGCTCTCCTGCCAGCCCGGTGATATCCTCGAATACTCACCGGGTCTCCCCGGCACAGAGGAAACCTGAGAAAAAAAAGGAAATTTATCATTCTTGACATTCGCTTCTAACTTTACTATTATCTAAAATTGTGTTGTAGAATAGTCCAGAATGAGAAACAGAGAGGGTGATATGAAAAAAATAATGAGTAAGAAAATATTGTGGGTATTTATCGTGATTTTTTTTGCAGGCCATTTACTGACCGCGGGATTGATCGATCTCTATAAGAAGGGAGTCATCAAAATGATTAATTCCCCGGACTATGGCAAAGGCGCCGATTGGGAATCACTGTTCTATAAGAAAGTTACGTCTATTGCCGCGGCAGAAGATGGCAGTATATTTTTAGCCAATACCTTCGAACATAATATCTTCATGTTCAGCCCAGCCGGACAATTCGTGAAAACCATCGGCAGGAGAGGTCAGGGACCCGGAGACCTGGACCATCCCACGGGTCTATCCATATTGGACAATCGATACCTACTTGTCCAGGAGTATCCCCGGAACCGGGAATTCAGCCTGTTTGATCTTCAAGGAAAATATATAAAAAAAGTAAAAACCAGCCGGTATGTGAGTCAACCTGTTTCGTTGAGCAGCGGCAAAATTGCTTATACATGCAAAGAAGACCCCTATTATCAAGGTGAAAATCCCAAAATAAATGTATGCATAATGGACCTGGAAAGTGGCGAGGAGAAGATTGTGGATACAATTCCCGTCGTGAAACGGAATAGAGTTGTGTTAGATTCGGGCTCCGACAAAAACAGTAATACAATGTTGAGCAGGTCTTTAAGCTTTACCAACTTTATCGGAGATATATATATTGCACGGACGAAAGAGGGCAAGCTATTAGTGGGTTTATCCAGCAAGC
>JAGLQA010000050.1 GCA_023137075.1 Candidatus Aminicenantota bacterium | reverse complement strand
GAGGTTATGCGAACAATATACCGGAGCATGGGCAGCCCCAAAGGAAAAATGGTTTAGGAGAAAAAAATGGTAAAATTTTTTTTATCTATTTTTTTAGTTGTTTTATTATTGACGGGTGTGTCATATAGTGCCGATCTGACTTTATTCGGCGCCTATCATTCATTTCTATCAAGCGGCAGCGCCGCTGATTATGTAGTGGGAGAAAACGAGTTCCCCATAACGGATTCACACGGTTGTTTTGGCCTGGGTCTATCCTTTACCAACCGGGTAAGCGGCTCTCTGTCCTGGGGGATTGAAGCCGGATACAATATAGGATCCACAGCCGTTATTCGCGACCCCTCGGATAATGACAGCGTCGAGATCGACACCTATCAACATATATTAGCGTTCGGCACTATCGGTTACCGTTTTTTGGAGCGCTTAATACAGGGGAACAAAATATCCTGTTTTGTCCGGACAGGCGCCGGGATCTATTATCTGCCGGGAACGCTGTCCACAGACACCTACACAACGGCACATAATTATATTATAGAAATCGAACCAACCGACAAAAGAATCGGTTTCGCGGGATTTGCCGGAGCCGGAGTCGAAGTCACTGTGTACAGGAACTTCGGAATTGTTTTATCGGGCCGCTATCTTTACATCGCGTCGCAGCAGAAACAATCCGCGATTGTGGGCCGGTTCGGTCTCTTGATATCTTTCTGACATCTGCCGATGTTCGGACAATATTGAGGAGGTAAACATGCTAAAAAAATTACTTTGTACTTTTTGTATCGTTTCAATTATTTTTACCGGTTTTATCTTTTCCTCAAAATACGACAACTTAGATGCGGTTCGAGAAGAGGTAAACCTTTTGAACGAAGAGATCCGGGCAGAGGGATTGAATTGGCAGGCCGGCATTACGTCTGTATCACTGCTGCCCCCTGACCGGCAGCTATCTCGACTTGGCGGCCTTCTTCCGGATATCGATAAGAGGGAGGATAATATCGATGAATGCGATTCCCTGTCTCTCCCTGACAACCTGGATTGGAGAGATAAGAATGGAAAAAACTGGCTCTCTTCAATAAAGGACCAGGCAAGTTGCGGGAGTTGTTTCGTATTCGGCCCGACAGCCGTGGTTGAGTCGTTGTATAAAATCGAGACCAACCAGCCGGATATACAACCTGATTTTTCCGAGCAGCACCTGCTGTCCTGCGCGAATGCCGGTAACTGCACCATTGGTGGTTGGGCCCCTGCAGTCCTTAATTATATTGAAGTCATCGGGTTCTCTTCGGAAACCTGCTTCCCCTATCAAGCGCAGGACACCCCCTGCCAGCCCTGTGAGGGGTGGGAAAAAAGTAAAATCCTGATCAGCGGTTACTCCCGGGTCACTATGGACGTTGAAAACCGGTCGGCCATTATCAATGCCCTGCAAAGCGGTCCGATAGTGGTATGGTTTGAAGTGTACGATGATTTCTACCATTATAGAACCGGTATCTATAAAAAGGTGGCGTCCGCGAAATATAAAGGCGGCCATATTGTTGCCATGGTGGGCTATGACAACCCGGGAGAATACTGGATCTGTAAAAACTCCTGGGGAACCGATTGGGGAGAAAAGGGCTATTTCCGTATCGCCTTCGGCCAGGTGGGCATCGGCTTGTGGGTGCTCCGCGCTTGGGGAGTGACGATTCTTAATGGTCCTCCTGTTTTAGACCCCATCGCAGATAAATCGGTAAAGGAAGGTGATGTTTTATCATTTAAGGTACAGGCCCTAGATGCCGAGGATGATCCTATCACCTATGGTTACAGCAGTTTCGATCTCCCGGCGGGAGCAAAATTCGATCCGGATTCCGGCCAATTCGACTGGACCCCCACTTACAGTGACAGCGGTATTTACCGGGTCAAGTTTTCGGCATCCGATGGTAAATCCTACGATTATTTAGAGGTGCAAATTACGGTTATAAATGTAAAGAAAGGGGGAAAAATATTTTAAAATTGTGAACCGGCCGGTTTTACCCTCACGATATGGGTTAAGCCCCGGACGCAGCGGTCTACGAAGAAATCGCCGATGGCTCCAACGGTAATACCATCCTTTGGCGGCTCTCCGTTCAGGGTTTTTAGTAACAGGAATGAATCACCGGCAGAAGTTCGAAACATCTCGCTGCCGCTGAAAATGCTGCGATAACCGTCACAGGCAACAAAAATAAAAAAATCCCCGGCAGTACAACCCGGGAAATTACGTTTCAGGAATGTGGATAAATGGTAGCCGGAAGCAGTATACCGGCTGTCACCCTTTATCCCCCGGCCGTGACCGATGCGGAACCAGCCGGATATTTCTTTTACCGGAACATCCTCGAAAGAAGCCGGCCATTTATTTTGGCCTTCCACACATTCGACGGAATTACTGCTGCATTTTTTATTTTTTTGCATCGGGGGCAGCAGTTCATCCGGTGTGGCCGGTCTTTTGAAGGTCATACGCACCACGTTATCTAAGTACCGGGCCGTATCGGGTTCACGGGGGCAGACCAGGCGCAGGCCGGTGATATTCTCCGGGTACTTGTTGCGATCATATTTTCCGGGATCTTTAGACGGGAGAATGGGCTCACGGTGATAGGCCAGTATAATGGGTAAACTGTCGTTGGCAGTGGTAAGTTCACCATAGCTGAAGCAGGATGTCTTGCCGGAATAGGACGTAAAAATGACGACCATATCCAAAGGGCGGTCAAAAACATCGGATTCCTTCTTCTCCGCGACAATTCCCTCCATGATATAGAGCACCGGGATGCCGGTGTAGATATAAGCGCCCAGTATTTCTCCACCGGGGGAAACTTCCGGGGTACGAATGCGGATATTGGCCATCCGTTGAAAGGATTCGCCGGTAAACCGATAGGTCTGTTTTACCTTGCCGTCAATCGTGAGAGAAAGCCCTTCCGGCGCCTTCCGTTCCAGGGCCACCGGTGTTGCCCCGGAATAGGTATCGACGCCATTCTTTTTTTTGATAACATTTAGTAATACAAGACCGAAAATCAATATGATAATGAAGAGAAGTGCCGCATCGATCCGTTTTTCCTTTTTCATTGGTTACCTCATAAATAAATATTAAACCTACTAAAGTTGCTGTACAGTATACCATTTTTACCGGTAAAATAAAAGGATTAAAAAGGAAAATGAGGGACAGGTAAATAGTTTACCCCATCAGGAATATTTCCGTCTTTACCTCTTCTTCTCCAGGGCGTATAATACAAACCATGAAGTTAATTATCCTTGGCAGCGGCACCTGCGTGCCTTCCTTAAAAAGAGGGGCGCCGGCAAACTTTATTAAAATCGGCGAGGCTCAAATCCTGGTAGACTGCGGCCCCGGCACGTTAAAACAATTGGAAAAAGCAAACTTAAGTTATAAAAATATCGACATGGTTTTTTTTACGCACTTTCATGTGGATCATATTTCCGACATCGGGCCACTGATCCAGGCGTTGAATTGGACCCCAGGTTTCGAGCGAAAAAAAAACCTGCTGCTGATCGGCCCCGAAGGATTTCAAGCTTTTTATGAAAGATATATCAAACCGGTTTGCGGTACGCCCCGGCCCGGCACCTACAAAATCACGATAAAGGAAATCAAGGACAACCTGGAATTTGACGGTTTTAAAGTCCAATGCCTCAAGACGGTTCACAGCCCCGAAAGTATTGCCTATAAACTAATCGAAAAAGATAAATCGCTGGTGATTTCCGGGGACTGCGATTTCGATGAACCTTTGAGCGAATTTTCAAAACAGGCCGATGTGTTACTGCTGGAATGCTCGTTTGCGAACGGCAAAAAGATGAAAGGCCACTTAGTCTCGCACGAATGCGGCCGGATCGCACAAGAAGCAGGAATTAAGAGATTAATCCTGACCCACCTGTATCCGCCCTTACCGGGAGTAAAACGATTGAAAGAGGTAAAGGAGATATTTCCCGCCGCCACCTTAGCCGAGGATTTAATGGAAGTCGAACTCCGTTGACCCCGAAAACTTTTTCCACAGGTGGTGCGTTTTAAGTATATTATAAAATTGGAGGTTCCTTATGGAAGAAAAAGCGGTTCGATGTTGACTTAGATTCTGTTTTATGGTATAAACGTAGTGTATTTCAACAAGGAGTAAAATTAATGTTTGCAATTCTTGAAACCGGAAGTAAACAGTATAAAGTCGAAGAAGGCGATATACTGGAAGTCGAATTACTGGACAAAAAAATAATATCAGAAGATAACAATATCAATTTCGATAGCGTGCTTCTGGTAAAAGATACGGAACTACACATCGGTCAACCCTTTGTAAAAAATGCCCGGATCAGCGCGGCAGTCCTGGAAGAATTCAAAGCCCCGAAAGTGATAATTTTTAAGAAAAAATCCAAAAAACAGTACCGGAAAACCAGGGGACACAGGCAAAAACTGCTGCGCATCCGCATCGATAAGATCGAAATCGGCGTTAAACCCGAAACAAAACCGGCCGTAAAAGCCGAACCGAAAAAAGAGACGAAGGCAAAACCGGCCGCTGCGGCAAAAGCAAAAACCGAAACCGTGAATGAGACGAAGGCAAAACCGGCGGCAAAGACAACCCTAAAAGCAAAGGCCGAACCGGTAAAAACGGCGAAAGCAGCCCCACCCAAAGAAGGAAAAGAAAAAGAAACGAAAGCCAAAACCACGAAGCCGAAAACAGGTAAAGCAAAAGAAACAAAAGCTAAAACAATCCCTAAGGCAAAAGCAGACGCAGGGAAGGAAACAAAGGCAAAGACGACGACAAAGGCTAAAGCTAAACCAAAAACCGGAAAAAAAGTTGAAAAGAAGGAGAAGGAATAATGGCCCATAAAAAATCAGGCGGAAGCGCAAAAAATGGCCGTGACAGCATTTCCAAGAGATTGGGAGTCAAAAAATTCGGCGGCGAGAAAATAAATGCGGGATCGATTATCGTGAGACAAAGAGGAACAAAATTTAATCCCG
Organism: Candidatus Aminicenantota bacterium; assembly: GCA_023137075.1. Lineage (GTDB taxonomy): Bacteria > Acidobacteriota > Aminicenantia > UBA2199 > UBA2199 > JAGLQA01. The sequence continues at coordinate 5,521 of JAGLQA010000050.1, read as the reverse complement.
GTAAGAATGTGGGAATCGGAAAAGATAACACACTATTTGCCCTGACAGCAGGATTCGTTAAATTTTTAGACAGGCAAAATAAAAAATTTGTAGAGGTTGTCCCCAATTAACACGCGAGGCCTTCTCTTTCAAAAAGTATCTTTTTTTTATTTACCACCCTATTTTCAACCATTGGGATAAATCCCGGGACCTTTATGTTTGTAGATAGCGCCGTTGTTACGTTTATCGCCGGTAAGGGCGGTAACGGATGTGTTAGTTTCAGGAGAGAAAAATTTATTCCCAGAGGCGGTCCCGACGGCGGAAATGGCGGAGACGGCGGCAGTATTATTTTAACCAGCAAAAAAAGTAAAAACTCATTGATCGACTTTAAGTATCGCAATATCATAAAAGCAGAAAAAGGTAAAAATGGCAGCGGGGCCAACAAAATAGGCAAAAACGGAAAAGACGAGATCATCGTCGTGCCTGCGGGGACGGTGGTGAAAACATACCCGGAAGGTAGACCGGTATTCGACTTTTCAACAGAAGGTATGGATTTTATCATCGTTAAGGGCGGCAGAAGCGGATTCGGTAACGCCCATTTTAAATCCGCCGTTAACCGGGCGCCGAGATTCGCCCGGCCCGGGGAACAGGGCGAATCGGTCAAAGTGATACTGGAGTTGAAGTTAATCGCCTTTGCCGGGTTGGTGGGACTGCCCAATGCCGGAAAATCGACGCTTATTTCAAAAATCAGCGGCGCAAAACCAAAAATAGCCGATTACCCCTTCACCACATTAACGCCTCACTTAGGCGTTGTGTATAAAGGGTACGACAGCCTGGTCGTGGCCGACATACCGGGAATCATCGCCGGGGCACACAAAGGTGATGGCATGGGTCTCGATTTTCTCCGGCATATCGAGAGGAATAAAGTCCTGGTTTTCCTATTGGATGCATCGGGATATGCGCCTACCCCCCCGTTCAAAACCTTTAATATCCTCCGGGAGGAGTTAATGTCATACAAGGCCAACCTGCTGAGGAAAAAAGCCATTGTGGCAGCCAATAAAATCGACCTGTTATCAGAACGAAATGAAGATATCGAGGAAATAAAAAACCACTGTGCCGAAAACAAGATACCCTATATTGAAATCTCCGCCCTGAAGGGAATCAACTTAGAGAAATTCAAAGCAAAGTTGTTCGAGTTGTACGATGAGGCATAGAGTCGGTCTATTAGGTGGCACCTTTAATCCCGTGCATATGGGTCATGTGGACTTAGGCCTGAAAATACGAACCACTTTTCAATTGGATAAGATCCGGTACATCCTGTCCGCCCGACCGCCGCACAAGCAGCAGGCCAATATTGCGCCTGCCGCTATCCGCTGGCAGATGCTCAAAGGGGCATTAAAACCTTTCCCCGGACTTGTACCCTGCGACATCGAGATGAGACGTTCCACCTATTCCTGGACCTGCCTGACCGCGGCTGAATTGAGATCGGAATATCCGGATGACACGTTCTATTTTGTTTCCGGCAGTGAAGGATTTTTGAAAATCAAAACCTGGAAAAACTACCAGAAGCTGCTCACATCCCTTTTCTTTATCGTGGTAATACGAAAAGAAAGTGATAAGAAGAAGGTCGAAGCGCTGCTGCATGAAGAGAACCTGGCTCCTTGTTACGATGTGAAGCGGTTCACGGCGGCATCGGAAACACCTACCGTTTATATTTACTCGTACCGGTCGGATAAACTTCATATCTCCTCGACACTGATTCGCAAGAAAAGACGTTTATCCGAAGATGTCGACGGCCTGGTGGACAGGGAGGTAAAAAAAATAATGTTGGAGAACAAATTATATGAAAATTGAAGAGTTCGAAGCTGTTACCCGGGATTTAAAAAAGAGGAAAATTCCCGGCACAGTAAAGAAAGTCGTCACCGGCATGCTGGATAAAAAAGCCGAAAAGATCGTTGTCCTGAAGCTGAAAGGCATCAATGATATCACCGATTACATGGTAATATGCCAGGGGAATTCATCCCGGCAGAACGCCGCGATCGCGGATGGAATCCGCAGAAAGCTGAAATCGGAACTCAGGTTAAAGCCCTTCAGCGTCGAAGGCGAACGGGAATCGGAGTGGATACTGATCGATTATATCGACTTCATTATTCACATTTTCAGCGAAGAAAACAGGAGAAAGTACTCCTTAGAAAAATTGTGGATGGATGCCAAACGATACGATTTTTACATTGATCAAGAATCTAAAGGATAAAAAATCCCTGGAAGTTAAGGAGAAAATCCGCAAGATTGCCGATTTAAACTCCAACCTGCTGATCTACGGTGAAACAGGGGTGGGCAAGGATTTCTGGGTCGATTACCTGTTCGATATTAGCCGGTACAAAAATATTGTGAACCTGAATTGTGGAGATGTGCCGGAGAACCTCTTAGAGAGTGAATGGTTTGGTTACCGGAAAGGGGCGTTTACCGGCGCCGACAGGGATTACGAAGGCAAGTGGAAAAAAGCCGAATCCGGTATACTCTTCTTAAACCAGATCGACCTGCTCAGTTTGAACCTGCAGTCAAAACTGCTGAGAATCATAGAGAGGAAAAAATATTTCCCCTTAGGCTCCAACCGGGAGATAGACATAAACGCCCGGTTTATTTTTTCCGCTGATTTTGATATCGAGCAAAAGGCCCGGCGGGGTGAATTCAGGCAGGATCTATATTACCGGGTAGCATCTTACAGTATATGTGTCCCCCCGTTAAGAGAAAGGAAACGGGACATCCCACCGCTCATCAATTTTTTTGCCAGGAAGAACCGGGTGGTTGTAAGATTGAGCAAGGGAGCCCTTAAGACGCTCATGGATTACCCCTGGCACGGTAATATAAGAGAGGTTGAAAATTTTGTCACCAATATTTCGATCAAGAAAAAAGAGCTGCAGGATGAGGATGTCTACTCGTTGTTGAAAAGGGCGGAAGATTTTTTTGAGGCGGCGAAACATAACGAGATGTCGCTTGCCGATTTAGAGAGAGAATATATCCACTATTTGTTAAAAAAGCACAAAAAGAAGAAGACGGTAGCCGATATTTTAGAAATTTCGCGAAAGTCACTTTATGATAAATTAAAAAGATACCGGCAAAGTTGATAAGCAGCAATTCTAATTTTGACTTATAAGATGTTTATGTTTTCAGGAAAATTTAAAAACCATTTATATACTTATCAAAAGTACATAATTATACATTTTCATACTTTTAGGAAGAATTAATAGTGTAATGCCTTTTAAGTAACTCCGGGATCGCAGGCGGCATATTTTTACTATACCTGAAAGAATTAACCCGGGTTTTCTCCATCAATCCGCTGTAATAATGAGAAAGCCCTGCCGCAAAGGGCAGGGCCTCCCTGAAAATTTGATCTTCTAAATTTAAAAAAACTTCTAAAACAAACCGGCTTAATAATTGACGTAGCTGGCACCGTACCCGAGCAGGTTGCAGTCGTAAACCATCCAGATAAAACCGTTTTCACCCCAACCGGTTCCCCAGGAATTCTTTACATACCAGGCATTAACGCTGTCATCCCAGCCCACTATCATAACCATGTGGTTTGGCCAATTAACTCTTCTTTTGCATTTGTCGAGAACACCGCCGGTATAAGCCTGGAAATAGCGCTCTACATATACGCAAACACAAACGCCGCCGGTGTCCGTTACCGCCTGTTTGATGGAGTCTACGGATGCGACCGTGTCGGAACCTTCACAAAAGGCCCATGACTGAGCGATGTAAGGATAGCCGCAGCTATAATCGCAGGGGACATCCTGGGCCACATAAGGGAAGCAGGATTCAATGATTGCGCCGGGATCGACAAACATATCATAACCCCACCAGCCGCCGTTGCAGCCGTATCCCAATGTGTTGCAGGATACTAAGTATTGTTCGGAAAGATCAACTGTCACTCCATCCTTCTTCATGATGGCGCTCTCGAAAGCACCGCATTGACCGAAAGCCCAGCAACTGCCGCAACTGCCCTGGTTTTTAACCGGCGTTATGTAGGGGCTGACATAGCTTGCCGGAAAGGAACGCGTACGCTTGATGTTACTGTTTTGGTCCGGTTCGATGACGTACTTGAGAGGCTGGCGTAATTCGGGATTGAATGTGCAAAGTTCCTCTAAGCTGTACTGCATGGCCGGGTTAAAGCCCACAGTAAAGGAATAACCATTGGCTTTGATTTCGGCACGCATGGCTTCGAGTTCTGCCCGAAGCGCTTCCCTTTTTTCTTCCACGGAAGTAAACTTCCCCGGGATCCCATCATTCTCAGCCTGCAGGGACGGGATAAAGACAAATGCCGCGATTAATGTTACCACGAATGCAGCAAAAAACAACTTTTTGGTTAAGTGTTTCATTAAAACCTCCATAATATATTATTTTTTTCCAGCCGCCGGGGCCGGCGGGAGCCGAATACTCCTTCTTTCGGACTCCCTGAGCAGCAGCGACTGTTTTTTTCATTTTATTAATATGAAGCCTCATATACAATCCTCCACGCAATAGATACGCCTTGATATATCAGATATCTCATGTTAACAGGAAAAATGCTTGTGTCAATTGGACTAAAGTTCTAAATTTGGTATTAAAAAGGGTGTAGTCGAAGTACAACTAAAGTTTTATTTTTTAATACTTTAGTTGTACGCGTCTCTCTCCGAAATCGACATAGTACTAAAAATGTTGTTTACTTAATTTTGAAGGTGGACCGTCTTTGGGGGAGAAGGGGCGCAGCCTGAAACTGTAGGAGTATTCCCGGGCCGGCAGGCGATATTCGGGATGGGGCCTGGCGCGGTCGCCCCAACTGGTATCACCGCCCACTCCCTGTTGTTTGTAATCTAGGTTTAAGGTGACTAAATCCCGCTTTTTCACATGGTAGGTGTGCCGGTTGCGTTTTTCCAATCCTTCGTCGAAATCATTGTTGAAAAAATGGTGGGCGCTGATGCTTAGCCGGGGCATGCCCACTGCCAGAATCCCCATGCCCTGCTTATTCGTCAGCGCGGCCCAGCGCACATCGGTCTTGTTGCCGTTTTCCTGGGGCCGGATATAGGGGTGGTATTGGTCCATGACAGGCCCTTCATACAGGCCGACAAAGGCGCTGGTTTTCCTGTCCCGGTAGTTTTCATGAGGGCCGCGGCCGTACCAGGAGATGTGATCGAATTCCACCGGCAGAATCATGGTCATACCGAAACGGGGAATTTCCGGCAACTTGCCGCTGCCCGGTATGAACCGGTTTTGAATCACGATATCTCCACTACCCAGGATCCGGTAGGTCGTGTAATACTTAGAGTTACCCGCCGGGATAGTGGCAGCCACATGAACCCGGATTTCGTGAGCATTCAATCGCTCTACCGTGACGCTGTCGGTTTTTCGTTTTTCTCCCGCTTTTTGCCACACCCGGCAGCGTTTCTGCATGCCGCTGCCCAAATCGTTATCCGTGGGCGCGCGCCAGAAGTTGGGCACAGGCCCGGATTTTATAAATTCGCAGCCGTGGTAAGTCCAGGAGGTAATTTCACCTTTCTCTTTA
>JAGLQA010000005.1 GCA_023137075.1 Candidatus Aminicenantota bacterium | reverse complement strand
AACAACCGGTTGGTATGATTCTTGCATGCACAATAGATGAAAGTTGCAGTAACCATGTTTAGAAACGGCGTAAGCCCCAGGATCGATATTACCGACAGCCTTCTCATTTATAATATAGAAAAGGGCAGCGTAACCGGGCAGGAGAAATGCCCGTTAAGCTTCGAGCAGCCGCCGGAACTTGTCTCCTTTCTACAAAAAAGAGATATTAAAAAGGTTATCTGCGGCGGGTGTCCGCAATTTTATTTAAGAGCCTTGAGCTATTACCGTTTCGATGTGGTTCATGGCGTATCCGGTGAACCGGACCAGATCATTGCACAATTAATCGATGGAACATTGGACAGTCTACCACTAAACGGGCCGTGCAAACGGCACCGCGGAGGCAGATGGTTATCCCATCACGGCCCCGGCAACCGGGGCGATTATGCCGAAATGCCGCGACAGCAGCGGCGTAACCGGCGAGAAAAAAAAATTTAACGGAGGTGAAATATGCCTACAGGCGATAGAACCGGGCCTTTCGGACAGGGCCCCATGACCGGTAGAGGCGCAGGATACTGCGCCGGTTTTGCTGCACCGGGATATATGAATGCTTCCCCCGGCCGGTTCGGCGGGAGAGGCCCCGGGTTTGGTAGAGGAAGGGGCTTCGGAATGGGCCGGGGTATGGGATATAGAGGGCAGGCAACTGCTCCCCTTTATCCTTACGCTCCCCCCTACCCTGCCAGGGATGAGGCTGAAATGTTGAGCCAACAGGCCCAACATTTAGAAGCCCACTTAAATGAGATTAAAGAGCGATTAGCGAAACTGGAGGAAACTCCTGAACCAAAAAAGTAAAAGTTTCTTCTTTTCCTCCTTTAGTGTGAGGAAGCCGGCTGCCCTTTTAAAGGGTGGGGGGCATGCTTCGGCGTGCCCACCGGTCCGGCTTTCAGGGTTTTACTTCTGTTTTTTAATGAAAGCAGGTTGACTAAAATAGTGATCAAATTATATAATTAAAGGTAGTTGAGAATGAAACAGATCAAATCAGGAATTTCACCTTACGGAGGCAATAAATGTTAAAGGAATCTAAAACGGAAGAAGACAAAAAGATATCCGACATGCTGGCAAAAGTTAAAAACAGGCTGCTGGTATTCAGTGGGAAAGGAGGAGTCGGCAAGAGTACGGTAGCCGTCAACCTGGCATTGGCATTAAGCCGGCAGGGGCTCCGGGTGGGGCTTTTAGACGCCGATATTCACGGTCCCAATTTAGCGAAAATGCTGGGCGTGGAAGAGAAACGGATGGAAATTACCGGCGAACGCCTCTGTCCCGTCCAGGTCAACGAAAATTTAAAACTGGTTTCCATGGCCTTTTTATTAGACTCCCCCGGGTCGCCGGTAATCTGGCGCGGGCCCATGAAAATGAAAATAATCCAGCAATTTCTCGGCGACGTGGAATGGGGTGAACTGGACTGGCTGATTTGCGATTCGCCGCCCGGAACCGGGGACGAGCATCTGTCAATCGCCCAGCTTATACCCTCGACCGCCGCCCTGATCGTCACCACCCCCCAGGATGTCTCTATCCTCGATTCCCGGAAAGCGGTTTCCTTTGCTCAAAAACTGAACCTGAAAATCCTGGGTATTGTTGAGAACATGAGCGTTCTTTCCTGTCCCCACTGCGGCAAGGACATCGAATTATTCAAGAAGGGCGGCGGAGAAAAAGTGGCCAGTGAACTCGGAGTGCCCTTGTTGGGAAAAATACCCATCGATCCCCGGATCGTCGAATCGGGAGACAGCGGAGAGCCCTTTGTCCTGAACGCGGCCGATTCCGAGGCGGCCCGGGTTTTCGGCGAAATCGTAAAGAAGATCCTTAAATAGCGATCAAGGAATAACGTGGAAACGCAAAATAAAACCTATATGGAACATAAAATGATTGATGATGACCGTCTTCCCGTTTACGATGCGGAAATCATCCATGAAGGGGAAGAAAAGGCAAAGGTTGTGTCCGCAAAGGCGAAACTTCCGGAAAAAAAACTGGCCTACCGGTTAGGAAAAACGGCGGGAGCCCTTTTCACTGCCTTAGGATTTCTTAACGAATTCCGGCGTATATTCCGTACAGGATATACAGGTGGCAGTGGCAGCGGCAGTGGTAGGGGCCAGGGGATGGGAAAAGGAAAAAGAAAACGAAAAGGTAAAATGAGGAGGTTCATATGAACGTACTATTTGCAGTTGAAAACAACGCGGGACTCGATTCAAGATTGGACAACCGTTTCGGCAGGGCCGGTTATTTTTTAATTGTCGATACGGATAGTGAAACGATCCTGTCTACCGAAGAGAATAAGTATAAGAATGAGGGACATGGCGTCGGGATCAAAACAGCCACCTACGTGATAAGCAGCGGCTGCAAAGTGGCCGTGGGAGCGCAGCCCGGTCCTAAAGCGGCCGCCATTCTCGAGCAAGGTAATGTAAAATTGATCGTGAACGAAACGGGCACGGTGAAAGAGGTGCTCCAACGTATCAAGGATAAAATCTAAGAGAATGAGAAAGAGGCGTTTATGTATATAGCCGTTGCTTCCGGGAAAGGCGGTACCGGAAAAACACTGGTCTCAACCACCCTGGCCCTGTGCGCCGGGGACTGTTCTTACGTGGACTTAGACGTGGAAGAACCCAACGGTTTTATCTTCCTGCAGCCGGAAATCGAAAAGGAAATTCGATTTACCCTGCCCATCCCGGAGATAGACGAAGCGGTTTGTACCTTTTGCGAAAAATGCGCCGCGGCCTGCGCCTATAACGCGCTGGCCATCATCCCACCCCTGAAAAAAGCGATGCTTTTTCCCGATCTCTGCCACTCCTGCGGCGCCTGCGCCTACGTGTGCCCCACACCCGGCGCCCTCAAGGAAGTCGATAAAGAGATCGGCCGCATCCGGATCGGCAGGAAGGGGAAAATTAAATTTATCGAAGGGCGTCTCAATGTGGGCCGGCCCTCGGGAGTTCCTTTAATCGGCGGAATCATCAATGATTATTTAAATATGGACGATCTACTTTTCGTCGATGCCTCACCCGGCACTTCGTGCCCGGTGGTGGAAAGCCTGAAAAAAAGCGACTATGTCATCCTGGTTACGGAACCCACTCCCTTTGGCTTAAACGACCTGAAATTAACCGTCGAAATCGTAAAAGAGTTGGGGAAAAAAACCGGTATCATCGTCAATAAAGACATGGGCGGACGATCAGGCATCGATGATTTTTCCGAAGAAGTCCATATCCCCATACTCTTAAAAATTCCCTACTCCTTAGACATCCAGAAAGCCTATTCCCGGGGCATCCCCCTGTTGGAATCCCTGCCCGGCATAAAGGAAAAATTCACGGCGTTGCTAAACCGGGTTTTCGAAAAAAAATGAAAAAAGTAAAAGAGATTGTCGTTATCAGCGGTAAAGGCGGAACCGGCAAGACCACCCTGACAGCCGCCCTGGCAGATATCATACCCGGCAAGGTCATCGTGGACGCCGATGTGGATGCCGCCAATCTTTATATTTTGCTGAAACCTAAAAATATCCGGGCCACGGATTTTACCGGTAAATCTACTGCTAAAATAGACCGGGATGAGTGTACGAGCTGCAATCTCTGCCGGGAGTTGTGCCGCTTCCACGCGGTGAATATAGAGGACGGCGATTACGTCATCGATCATTTTTCCTGTGACGGCTGCGGTTTGTGCCGGATTGCCTGTCCCGTTCAAGCCATAAAAATGGAAGAGCAGATAGTGGGAAAATGGCTCATCGCGGATACGGAATACGGGGATTTTGTGTATGCACGCCTGGTTCCCGGTGCGGAGAATTCCGGGAACTTAGTCACTATGGTCCGGCACCAGGGTAAGCTCATCGCGGAAGAAAAAAATATCGATACCATTTTGATCGATGGGTCGCCGGGAATCGGCTGCCCGGTGACGGCCGCAATCTCCGGTACCGACCTGGCCATCATCGTGACCGAACCCACCTATTCCGGGATCAGCGATTTACAACGTGTGTTTGAGTTAACCTCTCATTTTTCGATCAAGAGCGGTATCGTGATCAACCGGTTCGATATTAACCCCGAAAACACGAAGAAAATAGCAGCCTTTGCCCGGGAAAAAGGTATCCCGGTTTTTGCCCGGATTCCCCATTCCCATTGTGTCATCGAAGAGATTACCAACAGCCGTCTACCATCCAGGAAATGTAAGGAACTTTCTCAGCCGGTTGAAAAAATTTACGATCATTTGAAAAGAGAATTATTATGCAGTTAGAAAAAAAGATAATCGATAAATTGAAAACAGTAATCGATCCCGAAGTCAGGGAGGATATTTATTCATTAAAGCTTATATATGACATCCAGGTAGATGAAGTAAAAAAAACGGTCAGGATGAAGTTCAGACCCACGGTTTATAATTGTCCCATCGGCATCCAGTTGGCGCTTGCGGTAAAACGGGCCCTGCTGGAAATCGATGAATTAACAAAAATCGATATCAGGGTTACGGATTTCAGGATGGCCGATGAGGCAAACAAATATATAGAGGCACTCGATAAAAAATGAAAAGAAACCATATAAAAAATTATCCAGGAGGAAATAAAGAATGAAAATTGGTATTGCAACCGACAACGACCAGGTATCCGCCCACTTCGGTAGGTGCGGGAACTATACGATTTTTGAAGTAGAAGGCAAAGAAATTAAAGGCAAAACCGTCATCGACACCCCCGGCCATCAACCCGGCATGCTGCCCGGATTTCTCAGTGAAAAGGGAGTGAATTTCGTCATTGCCGGTGGTATGGGGCCGCGGGCGCAGGACTTGTTCCGGCAGATGAACATCGAACCGCTTGTCGGTGTTACCGGGAAAGTGGATGATGTGCTGCGGGACTATTTGAACGGCACACTGATGTGCGGCGACAGCCAGTGCGACCATGGCAGTCCGCACCATCAAGAATGCGATAATCATTAAACCGGTTTATTAAAGGATCCCCCGTGAAAAAAATAGGCATCATTATATGCGGCCGCTACCAGGATTGCGGCGGCGGTAAGTGTTTTCGCGCGTTAAAAGAACGGGTCGGCGGATTCGCCCGCTACCCGGCGGATGAAGAGGTCGAGATCGTCGGCTATTCTTACTGCGGCGGTTGTCCCGGCGGGAACGTGGAATATGTCCCGGATGAGATGAAACGAAACGGGGCGCAGGTGATTCACTTAGCCACCGGTTTGGTAGTCGGCTATCCACCCTGCCCGCGCATCCGAGATTTTAAAGAATTCATCGAGGAAAAATATGATATCCCGGTTGTGATTGGCACCCACCCCATTCCCCTAAAATACTTAGAAACCCAGCGGCAGCTAACCTTCTGGAAAAAGACGAACATGGAAAAATTAGCCGGTGACTTAATGAAAGAAGAGAGGAAAATAATGGAGGCATATAATTAGGCGGTAAATTTTTCAGGGACATCCCCCCTGTTCGGTAGGCGAAGGCTGCCTCCGGGACATATGAAGAAAAGGATACGATGAGCAATAGAAACGAAGCCTGGAAAGACCTGTATGCCAAAGAGGAAGAACCGGTCGAAACGATGGGCCCGGTTCTCTATTATAATGAGACCGTGATGGACCATTTTTCCAATCCCCGGAATATCGGCAATATGGCGGATGAGGAAGCCGACGGTTATTCTCTCACCGGTGACCCGGCCTGCGGCGACCAGCTAAAATTATGGATCAAAGTAGAATCCGGTCGCATCACGGACATCAAGTTTAAATGTTTCGGCTGTCCCGGGGCCATCTCGACCAGCAGCATGATGACGGTACTCGTCAAAGGAAAAACCATCGAAGAAGCCAAAAAGCTGACCGACGATGACGTTATCGAAGCCCTCGGCGGCATTCCAGAGCGCAAAAAACATTGTTCTCTCCTGGGAGTCACCTCCCTTCATAACGCCATCAAGGGCTATGAAGAAAGACAGAAACGGCTTTGCTCATCTTAATGACCGGGCGCACGAGAACGATCGAAAGACACTATCTTTTTTTAATTGAATTTTCCCCGATCTTAGTATATAGTTTATGCCCGAACAAACCGGTGATAAAAGATGAATAAAAAGCCAACATTGCAAGAACCGTTAAAACACTTAGTTGAGAAGCACGGTGTCGATCGTGCGAAAATCGAAAAAATCGTCTGCGGACAGCGCTATTCCGCCGTTCTCTTAAAAAACGGGAACATCGGCGTTTGCGCCAATTTACTTAAACACGTCAACCTGACCATCGAAGATCTGAGAAAACCGGATTTAAGCAATACCGGGCATCGTATCATTTTGAACGCCTATTTTAACGGCCTGCTGAACTACTCGAACCATTATGAAAAAAATCTTGACATCTTCGATGCTGTCGATTTTAAACACTATAAGGCCATTGTGATGGTCGGGCTTTTTAAACCGATTTTGGAAAAGTTTAACAAGAGTCGCATCGAGATTCACGTATTCGATAAGATAAAAGAGAGCAGCCTGCTCGAACCGATCTCAAAGGAGATGGCATATATCAAAAAAGCAGACGCCCTGATCCTGACAGCAACCACTATTTTTAACGGCACATTCATGGAGATCGTCGATCATTCGTGTAAAAACTGCGATATTTTCCTGTTGGGCCCATCCGCAATCCTGGATAAAGATATGTTCCGATATAAAAATATCAAGCGAATCTTTGGGGCCGTATTTGAACCAGGGGACGAAAGGGTCCTGAATACGATAAAGCAGGGGTTCGGTACCAAGAAATTCATACGATATGGCAGGAAAGTAACTATATAAAACCGGTTCCCCTCTCTCACATCCGGGAATCAGCCTTGATTTTGTGCAACAAAACGTTGCGGTTGCTTGCATTTTTTCATAATTCTTGCAGCATGGCACGATACCACGGCGTCCCCTAAGGCTGCCCTAACCTCTGGGCAGCCGTCCCGATACGGCCCGAAACCGGCATGAAAACACTCCCCCCTCACCCCGGGGAAAAACCACAGCCGCAGCCGGCCCCACACCGGCGGCCCCGCCAGGGTACCTGGCACGATTCTTGCATATAAATTGTGTGACCATTATTATACTATAAAAACATGGAGGCCTCAAATTGAGACAATTAATTAAAAGCAAAAAATGGCTGATTGGTCTGGCTTTTATTTTAGTACTATCTTCCGGCTGGTTTATTATTAACAATGAAGCCGAAGAGAACCAAAAGTCATGCTTTTATTCCAGTTTACATCATACCGGTGAAGGCATGCGCTACTGGTATGAGGAAAAGGGCGGTTTTAAAGACATTACCGGTATCCCCTATGAACAATTAGACTGTAAAAAATGCCACATAAAATCCTGTGAACAATGTCATGCAGTGAAAGAGGGTGAAAAGTGTTCCTACAGTGTAAAGAAGGCAAGAGATTCAAAAACCTGTCTTGTCTGTCACTCCAGGGAAAAAGTGACCTTTCTACTGGGTAAAAGGAAAGGTTGTCTGGATATCCATCGTAAAAACGGGATGGAATGTGCCGACTGCCATAAAGGCAGCGATGTCCATGGAGACGGGGTCTTCTATAAAACGATGCGCGACAGCAATGCGGTCAGTGTCTCATGCAAAGACTGCCACTCCTTAGAAGATGACACAAGCAAAGCCCATACCGTGCACAACGGCAAATTGGATTGCGCGGCCTGCCATATTGCCAATAGCACGTCCTGCCTGAATTGTCATTTTGACTCATTCCTCGACCAAGGTAAAAGAGCGGGCAACTTCTTCCCCCCGATACAGGATTGGACGATCCTGGTCAATTACCAGGGCAAAGTGACCTCCGGTAATGTACAAACCCTTGTGTATAAAGGCAAGAAGTTTATCGCCTATGCCCCTTACTTTACCCACGCTGTCCAGGCAAAAGCCAGAACCTGCGCGGACTGCCATGCCAATACGGCGGTAAAACGAATTAAAAAAGGAAAATCCGTACCCATGGCCATATTTAAAGATAATAAGATGATCTCCTGGAAAGGTGTGGTTCCCCTGGTTCCCGATAAGCTGCACTGGGATTTTGCCGATAAAGAGGACGGAAAATGGATTCTCCTGAAAAGTAAAGAAAAGCCCATGGTACAATTTGCCTGTTACGCAGAACCCTTTACAAAAGAGCAGGTAAAAAAAATGGCCAGGGCTTACAAAAAATAGAGGAATAATCCAAAATTTGAAAAATGCTGAGCACATTATTCAGGTTTTGATTCTATGCCGGTAATGATATAACAACCTCCGTTGAGATTCGTTATCCTGGCATAGGGTATTTTATCTCCTTCATTCAAAAGATTTGAGGTCCCTATTCTATGTTAAAGGGCACGCTCCGGCGTGTCCTTTTTTTTTGGAAAGAACTTAGCTGCGCAAATTAATTAACCCGCGGTCTATTAGCTTTTTTGTTAGAATATTTCTTTTTTTAAGAGCAGCGCCCGGGAATGACAGTGAGTCTCCATCTCCCGCAAATTTTCGTTGATCCTGGTAAATTTATCGATGATATGAGTATCCGCCTCCGCACATGAAAGCTCGTCGAGAATCTCCCGGTTCATATCGACCAACTCTATCAGTCGAAAATCGACAGTCTTGAGTTTTTCCTCATCAACATGGGCGATTCGTGCTTTTAAGTAAGCAGGCACAAAGATGTTATCTCTCTCTTTCATTTTCGATTTCATCCGTTCCATTCTTTTTTTTACGGCCAGAATATGTTCGAGAATTTTGATTAAACGCATATTCTTCGCTTTTTCGATACACCCCTCTATTTTTTCGATGAGTGTGGAAAAAACATCCAGCAACCTGTTCCTGATTATTTTTTCAGCCTCAGCCAGTGGGTAAGCGTTGTAACCGTTAAAATCTTTATAAATATTTGTTTTACTTTTCATGACACAACTCCCTAAAACTCCCTAATAATGGTAGTTATAAAAACTGCGATTCGATAAGAAAGAATCCTTTTCATGCCGTAAGTATAAAATAAAACAATATAATTATCAAGTACCTCAGAGATCCAAAATCTTGTGCTGAATTTATTTGACTATTATAACCAAAAATGTTATATTTAGCGATCACTAAAAGGCTTTCTCTTGAAATTTTGAAAATTAAGTATAAAAAATCACAGGACAGCAATCATGAAATTAGCGAAGTTCAAACAAAAATTTGTTTTTATTATTTTTTTTATGATGGCAACCGGTATTTTTTCCGAAACCACGGAAAAAATCGTAGAACATGCCCGGGAAAAGACACCTACCCTTTTTGACTTTCTGTTCAAGGCTCCATTCATCACAAAATATTACGCGATGATCATTATTGGAATGATTTCCCTCCTTTTGCTGCTCACGAAGAAGATGAAACCGAAAGTTAAAATCGCTATCCTGCTTTTTTCTACATTTCTCTTCGGATTTGCCGGCAACATACCGGTTAAACCCTTCAGCTACTTTTCCATGCATCCATCTCCCATGTGCGTTACCAAAGCAATGTTGTACGGCTTTGCCATTCCCTTTGTTATTACGTTAGGTGTTATATTATTGCTGACGTTGATCGGTCCCCGTTTATTTTGCGGTTACATTTGCCCGGTGGGAACGTTCCAGGAACTCATGTCCCTATTAGCTGAAAAATTAAAGATAAAAAGGAATCGCTTTAATTTTATCTTTGCCCACAGCGTTCGCATCCTTTTATTTATCCTGTTTGTTTTTTTAAGTACGACACTGATTCTTCATGTGGTTTTTGAAGGGGAAATCTACGCCAAATCTATCTATGATTATGTGAATCCCTTCCATGGCATGGAACTCGCTGTCCCTGAAAACCTGGCTGCCGCGCTCGCTCACTATCTCCCCTTACTATTGACGATTATTTTGGCCCTCAAATATTACCGGCCGTTCTGTCATTTTGTCTGTCCCGTCGGCTTGTTCACCCAATGGGCGGAGCAGGTATCCCTGTTCAGGGTCAGTTTGAAAAAATCAGCATGTAACGACTGTAACCTATGTGTAAAAAAAGCCCCCTGCGAAGCGATGGATGACATCCTGAAAAGCGCGACACTCAGGCCCGATTGTTTCGCCTGTAACATCTGTGTCGAAAATTGTCCCGAGAATGCCCTGAAGATCGGCACAAAGAGGACCCGTTAAAAAAACCGGATTCAATCGATTTTATATTTGAAAAATATTCAGTAAAGGAGTAAGAAATGAAAAAACTGGTCGTGATTTGTATAGTTGTTTTGTTCCTGTTCACCGGCTATGCCTTTAGCCAGGATTGTGGCAAATGTCCGGCTAAAACGAGTTGTTTAAAGGCAAAAGTAAAAAAGGACAAAGCCCTGGAAAAGGACCCGGTCGTTTTTATTGCCCAGGCTGACAAAATGTTTCATAAAGAGGATTGCAAACTGGCCAAAGATAAAGTAAAGATGAAACTGAGCCAGGCAAAAGAAAAGGGATATAAACCTTGTACAGCGTGTTTTCCGCCCGAAAAAAAAGAGATCAAAAATCCGGACCCGAAAAAATAGTAATAACTTTTTATTAAAATATAATTTACCTGTCTCTATTTTTGCCTATTTTTGATCAATATTCAAAGAACTTGACAAATTTTGTATATATTATATAATATTTAATACTATCAATACAGTGCGGAGGCATTTGCATGGCATTAAGTATAAGAAATGCACAGGCTGAGAAACTTGCCAGAGAAGTGGCCCGGGAGAGTGGTGAAAATTTAACCCAGGCCATCATCCATGCCCTGGAAGAACGTCTCCTGCGACTTCGAGGCAGACGGACGGTGAAAGACCTGGAAAAAGAAATTTTGACCATTTCCGAACGATGCAGTACTCTTCCTGAATTGGATTCCCGTTCACCGGATGAGATTCTCGGATATAACCAGGCAGGAGGATTGCCATAGTGGTCATCGATACCTCTGCTCTTATTGCATTTTTGCTTGGGGAAAAGGAAGCGAAAGCTATTGCAGCGGCAATCGCTAATGATAATAAACGGTTAATCAGCGCGTTCTCTTTATTGGAAACCTATATTGTTATCGAAGCTAAAAAAGGAGAAGCCGGCGGCCGTGAAGCTGATCTTTTTATTCATCGCATTCAGGCTGAAATAATCTCTATGGATGCTGAACAAGCAGAAGTTGCGCGCAAGGCCTGGAGAACTTTTGGAAAAGGACGGCATGCAGCGGGGCTCAATATTGGGGATTGTTGTGCTTACGCTTTAGCCAAAATATCCGGGGAGCCGCTTCTATTCAAAGGTGAAGATTTTAGTAAAAGCGATATATTAAAAGTGTCCTATTAACCTGGTTTGCTCTGGATAAGTGGGCCGGGAGGCCTTTTTTTTTGATTTCCTTTTTAAAGGTAAGACAATAACCTCAACCTCCTGGTCCCGGTATTCCCTGGGGAGATTTATGGTAATTGTGTCTGCTTCTACCCTTCTTATTTCTCTAATAAATTCCATTTTTTTACTCCATGATGCCGAAGGGTTACCTGCTTCCGATGCAAAACAGATGTTTATCTCCGCGGATATAAATGCGCCCCTTCGAGAAGGCCGGGATGGTCACGGCATTCTCACCGAGTTCGTTTTGAGCGATAAGCTTGAATTCTTTCGCCGCTTTACAAATAAACATGGCGCCTTTCATATCCATGAGGTAAACCCTGTCACCAACCAGGATAGGCGATGAATAAAACCCGTGATCAAACTCCTCTATCCAGTTCCGTTCACCGGTTTTACTATTAAAACAGGAAAGGGAACCGTAGCTGGCGGCCATTATGACGAAATCTTTTGTTGCCAGGGGACTGGCAACTTCGGAGAGACCTTCGTCATATTCCCAGGCCACTTCCGGTTTGTCACCCAATCTAATGGCGGCCAGACGGGCATAATCATTCACCACAAATACCATCCCGTCCGCGTAAGCGGGAGAAGGGGCAACTTCACCGGTCATGCACTGCACCCGCCACAATTCCCGGCCGGTTAAAGGATCGTAGGAAATGACAAAAGGGTTTGAATTGAGTATCAATTCAAACCGGCTGCCCGTATTGACGACAATGGGCGAGGCCCAGGAGATTTGCACATCCCGGGGTTTATCGTATACCTGGATACCCGTATTCGCCTTCAAGGCAATTAACCTCCCGCCCGTATTTTGATCAAACTGGATAAGCAGTAAATTTTGGTGCGTGATTAGGGAGGAAGAATGGCCGTAATGATTTTCAGGCGTGCCGATATTCTTTGCCCAGATCCGTTTCCCTGAAAAATCCAGGCAGGCGATATCACCGCCGGCAAAGATAACATATACCCGCCGCCCGTCGGTGGTCATGGTTGGCGCGGCATACCCGGTATCTTCCGAGGTTTTGGGCCGTTTTTCCGGTGAGCCGGGGATGTCGTTCAATTCGGTCTGCCAGAGGATGTTCCCCGACACGGTATCGATGCAATAAACAACCTGGTTTTTCCTATCGGCGCCTGAGAGAAAGATTTTATCTCCCCATAGGATGGGCGAATTAAAACCGGGGAGCGGGAGCGGGATTTTCCAGAGGATGTTCTTATTCGATTTCCCGTCCCATTCGGTAGGTACGTCTGTATGATAAGAAATACTGTTTCCTTCGGGTCCGCGGAAACCGGGCCAGTTCTTTCGCATTTCTTCGCCGGCGGGAAAATCCACTGCCGCTGTTTTGCCTTTTAATTGTCCCATACCGAAACGGCTCATTTCCTTTTCCGATAAAATACCGAGAATAAAGGCCAGCAAAAATAGACCGAGTCCGCCGAAAATAATCGATCTGCGTGTCAACAGCCTGTGCTCCCAGGTGTCCTCCGGGACGGGACCTTCTTCTAAATCCGGCAGCTTGAGTTTTAATGAACTCATGTATTTTACAGCGGTTAAAAAAACGAGCACAAATACAAAGAGCAGGATACTGCCGGTTCGAATCTGCCATTGATAGGTAAAATAGGCCTTGCGTGCCAAAAGATCAAGCGCCCGTACCTGTTCCTTCAGGGCGGTGTCATCGGGATTCCGGCGCAGATTCTCCATCAATTGCGAAATCGCCTTGCTGTTCAGAGGATCGATGGATTTTGTTTGGAGGTAGTTCACGATCAATAACAGGCTGATGATGATGGCAAAAATAGCCGCTGTTAGGGCACCTCTTTTCGCGATTGCATACAATGTTTTATTAGTCTTACTTTTATTCATAATAATTATTTGCCGCAAAAACTTCTATTATGTCAGGTCACCTTTTGCGAATTCTTCTACCTGTTCCGGGGTTATCAATCCTAAACGAACATGTTCATAGGGGCAGTAGAAAAAACAGCGCCCGCAGCTTAAACAGGTCCCGGTATCGACCTCATGTTCAACCTGTTTTTTACGAATGGATAGCCCGATTAGTTTCAGGCAGATGATAAAACCCAAAAACCCTCCTAAAATCCAGCCGCCTATTTTAAATTTATGTTGAATAGCCGCGGCTTCTGAAAACAATACATCAGTGGGTTTCCCTGTGGACCGAAAGGCCTGCGTCCTATCGGTGGTCTCCTGCCGCCTGCCGGAATCTTCCAAAAAAATCTCCTGGGCGAGCGCCACAGTTTTATGCTGGCGGGACAGGGGAATATACAATCGTGATACCACCCAACCGCTGCCGAAGACGAAAACAGGCAGCAGGATAAATAAAACAATGAGCCGTTTCTTCTCAATATCCCGTTTTTCCGGGGGAAGGGTGGCCTCATCCGGTTTTTTAATCGCGCCAAAGGGACAGGATTCCTCACACAGCCGGCAATTATTGCATTCGCCGGGTGTGATTTTG
>JAGLQA010000499.1 GCA_023137075.1 Candidatus Aminicenantota bacterium | reverse complement strand
ATTTCGCCCTTAATTTGGCGAAATTCCTGGCCGACTCCGTTCCACTCCGTCTCGCTCGGAGCGGCCTTTGCTTGCTTGATTCGGCTCCACCTCATCTACTCGCCGGACAGCACCTTTGAACCCTGGGCGAGACGGAAGCCAGTGTTGCTCCAGCGGTTGGACGGCTCGTCCCTGCTGCGGAAAGCAGCGCGAACAACCCTGGCAACATAGAACCAATTGCCGCCGCGGAACACCCGGGACACGCCAAGTTCCGCTCCATGCAGTCTATTCCCGGTTTTGTCATTATTATCATCATACCAATCGGCACACCATTCCCATACATTACCGCCCATATCAAAACAACCGTAAGAACTCTTTCCATCCGGGTAGGCTGTCACCGGGGTGGAACGTCTGATACCACTCTCTCTTGAGTTACAAAACTTCTTGTTGAATTCATTACCCCAGGGATAAGTTCTACCGTCCATGCCGCGGGCCGCCTTCTCCCACTCCACCTCATAGGGCAAACGTTTACCGCACCATTTCGCGTAAGCTTCAGCACCAAACCAGGACACAAAAATAACCGGATAATCCTCATAACCGGATTCAACAACGTAATTACCTCTTTTCCTGCTGATCCGGCATCTTTCTTCTCCAAAAAAATCCTCTTTACCGGATAAACTGATCCATTCTTCCAATTCATCCTTTTCCGGTTTTAGCTCGTTCAAAAACAAACAGTACTGCCGGTTGGTCACCGGGTAGATGTCCATATAAAAAGAAGGTAAATATATCGTTTGTTGGGGTTTTTCATTTTGACGCGCATTTTTGTCATCTTCACGGCTGCCGCAGATAAAATTACCCTCCGGGATGAGCACCATTTGCGAGGTATCTTTTTCGATACTGATGATCGTGGGCGCTTCCGCCTTCCGTGGCAGTTTTATTCTTTCCGTCCCCCTCAACGAATCAAGGGCTTGATAAGCGGCATTGGTTAGGGTCAGATTCTTATCATCGACGGCTTCAATCAATGTTGAAACAGCCTTTTCACCGCCCATGGCAGCTAAAACCCGCACTGCGTTCTGACGTGCTTCTATCGAGATTTTTTCATCATGCAAAACATCGATAAACGGCTTATAAGGTTTAACCACCGAATCCTTAACCGCGTCGCAAATTATAGTTATGTCAGTTTTGAAAGATTCCGTTTGAACGAAACATTCCATGAACGGCAAAATGATAGAGGTATTATCTAAAGATAAGGCCAACAGCGTTAACTCGCGCCACCAGCGATTGCCATAATGATCCACCAGGATATCGATGGGGTGGTTATTCCTTATCTCTTCGGCGGCTAAGTACTCCTGGAAGCCTAAATGGGCAAAACCGTATTCACTCTCGCTGTAATCCAAAAAAATGCCTCCACGATCCCGGATATTTAACAGCATCTGTTTTGCGTAATCAGTAGATTTACCTAAGTTTTCAAGGGGACACTTTAGCTGCTTTATTATTTCATCCAATGGGGCGGAACGACGCTCCTCTTCCTCATGAAGATAGAGGGCTATTGGTTGTAACAATCGCCTGGATTCACGGGCACTGATCGTAATCGGCAGACCCTTGGCCATGTCCCACTTCTCTAAAAGAACATCTACACATTCCTCGTAAAGTTCTACCCGCCGTTCGGGAAGCTTGGTGCCCCGGTCAAAGCGAATCAGGGCGATGATTTGCAGCATCAGCGGGTTGACCGCTAATTTGCGGATGTGTTCGGAGGCCTTGATATTTTCCACCAATTCCAGGGCCTGTTCCCGGCCCTTTTCACGCCATATTTCTTCATTGTCGTCCCCCGGATGCAGGGCCAACTCCACGGTCTCGAACCAGCGCACTAAAAAAGCCGCCACCTCATCGGGCGAAAAGTCTAAGATGGAAAGTTCCAGCACCCCACCTTCCAACCGGCTGTCGCCTAAGTACCCGGCAAAACGCGAGGTAATAATAAACGGCGTATTCACCAACACCTTGCGGGCGTCATCGATCCATTTACAGGTTTTGACGCGAGTCTTTTCATCGGCCACTTCGTCCAGTCCATCTAAGAGAATGATTCCTCTTCCGGCTTGCAGGAGGTTTTTAAAATCTTCTTTGGTTATGGAAAACTTCTCCTGGCAGCACACCCGGCACATAAAATCGGTAAAATCTTCCTTATCCAGATCTTTTAAATCCCGCAGCGGGGCAAAAAAGGGAACCGGGTTGGCATCGAGACCGAGCTTCTCCTCTCCCCTACCCTCGATCAACATGATCAGGATATACTTTAACAGGGTGGTTTTGCCCGAACCGGGATCGCCTAAAATAACAATATCCTTTATCTTATATTTTTGCACCGCCCTAAAGGTACTTTTGATATCAAGATCGGATAATTGTTCCCCTTCGTGCCTCTTTTTCATTTTCCCTTTACCTGTAAACGTCAGGTCAAAATCGCGAAACTGGATATGGGCGCGCATGGTCACATAAACCTGCTCGATCTCGATAGGCGCCCTCAGGTTGGTCTCAAAACCCTTCATAGGCAGGTGGCGATGTGCGTTCAGAGCGAATTTATTGTAGTCTTTAAAAACACGATTGAAATCTTCGTCATAATCTTCCTTACCCTGTCTTTTGCTTTCTTCTTTTTTGGTTTTATTCACATTGGAAGAAATATCGTAATACTCTTTACCTTTCTGTGCTTTGCCCCAGCGCCCGGTATCCGGGGCAAAATCCATGGTCCTTTCATCAAAGATATAAGACCACACTCTGACTTTTGTTCCCTTATCCAAAAAATTAACATCCAGAAACCGGAAACCGATATAACAATTTTCTTCCCGTGTATAAGACGCACTTGTACCGATACAGATACAACCGGTCGTTGGGTCTTGATATAAAAACGCATCATCAACATGCGTGTGACCATGTAGTATTAAACTACAATTTTTAAATATTTCCTTTTTACTTTTAGAAAAATCCTGCTCGTTAAACCAGTTAAAAACCGGATGGTGCATTAAAAGAATTCGATTTTTACAATCTTTCGATCTTCTCAGTGCTTCCATAACCTGGGGATAGCCCAGGGTAATATTATTCCTGTCATTATCTCCTTCACAGGCCCAGGAGCTATTCAGTCCTAAAAATGAAATATTTCCACCCAGCACTTTATTTACCCAGAAATAGTCATCTTTCTTTTCATAAAGTCCAGGATTTATCTTTTCCGAAAAATGCCTGAAATCATTGAACTTTGGAAGTACGAATTTTTTTATTCTCTTTTTATTTTCAAGAAATTGATCAACTTTGCCTTTTTTAACAATATTGTGCAAAGAAAAAAGATCATCTACCTCAACTCTATCAACATCGTGGTTCCCGGGAACGGGCAAAAAAATAGTCCCCGTTAGTATCTTTTCTAGCTCTGCGAAGAAATTTCCCGCTCTTTCATATTCCGTGCCGTCAAAAGAAATATCCCCGGTAACAGCGACAAAATCCGGCACTTTGTGTTTTTCTACATGATCGGCTATCGCTGCGATCATTTTTTCCTGTACATCCGCTTGAAAATATTGAAAACCTTCCTTTTCTTTCTTTTTCAAATGAATATCCGACAGGTGGAGTATCGAAACCCGGCTCATTTCCTCTTTACTCATTTCCTTCTCCTGATGGTTCATTATACCACGTCACCGCTAAATTAACAAAAGTTCAGAGATTTTTTTCCTGTATTGGAATAAATATTGCATTCGATTCTGAAATTGTAGGGGTTCAAAATCTTGAACCCCTACCCTATCGCTCCCGGTTCTTTAGTTTTGATGAATTATTTACGATGAATTATTTACCTGTCCCCCTTATTGTTTACAGCGGCAAGATAGATATCAAAATAATGCATTCACAGAAATAGTTAGCAGTTCCTATCAGTCGGAATCCCAGGGATGTTCATCTTTGGGATTTTTCAAACTGTTGTTTTCCTGAGGCGATTAAAATTACTATTTACAGCTTTGTTCAGTTTCTCGACGGGAATACCCTTAACCTCCGCGATCTTCTCGGCCACTAATCGGACACGCAGGGGGGTGTTGAGCCTGCCCCTGAAGGGCTCCGGCGAAAGATAAGGAGAATCGGTTTCGCTAAAGATCCTATTTAACGGAATTATTTCAACAATTTCACGCAAATACTCGCTTTTTTTAAAGGTGACAATACCGGAAATCGAAATGTAGTAACCTCTTTTTAAAATCTCCCGGGCATTTTCAATATCCCCGGTATAACAGTGAAATACCAGCGGCAGGTTGAATTTCGCCTGTTCCAGGATTTCCAGAACATCTTTTTCCGCTTCGCGCGAATGAATAACCAGGGGTAATTTCAGATCTTTTGCGATGTCTACCTGCCTTTTAAATACCCTGCGCTGATTCTCCGGGGTGGAAAAATTGTAGTGAAAATCAAGGCCCGCTTCTCCCACAGCCAGGACCCGGTTCCTCTTTTCTTTTAGAAAATTTAATAAATCTTTTTCAATTTGCGAAGTATAGTGATTGGCATTATGGGGGTGGGCCCCGGCCGTGCAAAACACATTCTTATTGTATCCTAAAATTTCCCCGGTTAATTGCAGGGAGTTTTTTTCATAGGGATCGGCAACGGTCACCAGTTTTGCGAAATCGGAGGCAAAGCATTCAGCCACGATTTCTTCCCGGTTACTGTCAAAGTCTTCCATATCCAGGTGGCAGTGAAAATCGATATATTTCATCTTTTCCTCATCTATCAAATTCCTAGTTTGTTAGTTTTTTAATCCATAATTATACCATATAACCAAATTTTTCTGCCTCCGACGAACCGGGGACCGATCTTTTTTCTAACAAATAAAGAATTCCTTGACATTTCTACCG
>JAGLQA010000498.1 GCA_023137075.1 Candidatus Aminicenantota bacterium | reverse complement strand
CCGGAACACTGGATAAAAACGACTTCTTTTGGCTGTTTATGGTCCGAGGGTCTGAGCACTTTGCCGCCGGTGGGACCCGAGGCGGATAACAGGCGTTCGAATTGCAGCCCGTCTACGACATCGGGGTATTTACCGTAACCGTACTCTGCCATAAACTCTTTATCGTAAAGGTCGAAGCCGGTGGCCGTAATGATGGTGCCGACTTCCTCCTCGATGATTTCGGGTTTCATGTCAAAATCGATGGCGCCGGGCTCGCACACATCGGCGCACTTGCCGCAGGCAACAGGCACAAGACCGGGACAATTCTTGCTGTCAAGGGTGTAGGCGGCCGGTATGGCCTGGGGGAAGGGAATATAGATGGCTTTCCTGCCGGTTAACCCGAGATCGAATTCATTTTCCGTGACCACGGGACAGACCTTAGTGCATTCATCACACAGGGTGCATTTTTCGGGATCAACGTAAGTGGGTTTCTTGAGTATTTTGACTCTAAAGTTTCCCACATACCCGGAAACATCCTGGACTTCGCTGTAGGTTAGAAGTTTGATTTTCGGATGCTTCGATACGTCGACCATCTTGGGGGTCAGGATACATTGGGAACAATCGAGGGTGGGGAAGGTTTCCGACAATTGGATCATGTGCCCGCCGATGGAGGGAGACCGTTCTACTAAAATCACTTCGAAACCGCTGTTGGCCAGGTCTAACGCGGACTGGATACCGGCGACCCCGCCTCCGACTACCAGCGCCCTGCGCGTAACCGGTACACTGATCGGGTCTAAGGGTTCATTCAGGTTTACTCTCAGGACGGTGGTTTTTGTGATTTTGATCGCTTTTTCCGTGGCTTTTTCCTTGTCCGGATGAACCCAACTGCACTGCTCGCGGATGTTGCCGATCTCGCACATGTAGGGGTTGATACCGGCCGATTTGGTCGCATTGCGGAAGGTGGTTTCGTGAAGCGTCGGCGAGCAGCAAGAAATAACCACCCGGTCGAGATTTTTTTCCTTTATCGCGTCGATGATCCTGTTTTGGCCCGGATCGGAACACATGTATATATAATCTTCCGAGTGAGCCACACCCGGGTAATTCGACAGTTCTTCGGCCACTTTTTTTACATCGACTGTTCCGGCAATGTTGATGCCGCAGTGGCAAATAAAAACTCCGGTTCTTTTCATTTTTTACCTTGTTTATCTTCTTTTAAAATTTCCTCACCGTGATTATACCCTTTATCAAAGGCCCTGATATTGAGGTCCAGAAATCTATCGGGGACCAGGCCGGGGAGGGCTTTTTTCATCGCTTCCGCCGACACAATTTTCGTCACGGCCGTGAAAAATCCCAGCATGACAAGGTTGGCGATTATCCGGTTTCCCAACTCCTCGGCAAACCTGGTTGAGGGGACGGCATAGGTTTTAATATCTTCGCCGATATTTTTCAGTTTTACCAGGTCCTTGTCGATGACCAGGGTACCGCCTTTGGCTAAATCGGGGGCATATTTCTCATAGGCTTCCTGGGACATGGATACGAGAATCTGCGGGGCGACAATGTAAGGATAAAGGACTCTTTCATCAGATACAACTAATTGAGAACTACAGGCACTACCCCGGGCTTCGGGCCCGAAACTCTGGGTCATGGTGGCGTGTTTATTATCGTAAAGGGACAGCGCTTTACCGGAAATCAGACCGCAGCGCACGATTCCTTGACCACCTAATCCGGAAAATCTTATATCAATCATTGCAGCACCTCCCGTACAATTGGTAATCATCTCCAAGAACATGACCTAAGTGTTCATTCATGGCATCGAGAAACGTCGGTCTCTCTTTTTCCACAAATTTACCGACAGTCAGCTTTCCCTGAAACGTAATTTCTAAGTTCCGCGTATCCGCGCCATGTTCGATCTCGGATTTATCGTAATAATATTTTAACAGGTTCAAACCATCGCCCAACCGGTTGCGGCGGGCATACAGGGTAACACAGGGTGTAATTACTTCGATAAAAGAAAACCCTTTCCGGTTAAGCGCTTCCTGGATCGATTTGGAAACTCTTCTCAGGTGCAGGGCCGTCCAACGGGCCACATAGGTTGCGCCGCTGGCTTCGGCTAAGTAGGGCAGGCTGAAAGCCCCTTCGAAATTGCCGTAGGGAGCGGTAGAGGCATTGGCTCCCTTCGGGGTGGTGGACGCCACCTGCCCGCCCGTCATGGCATAGTTAAAGTTGTTTACACAGATAACAACCAGGTCCATGTTTCTCCGGGCCGCATGGATGAAGTGATTTCCTCCGATTCCCGTCAAATCTCCATCGCCGCTGAATACCACCACTTTCATTTCGGGATTTGCCAGTTTCAACCCCGTGGCATAGGGGATGGCCCGGCCGTGGGTGGTGTGAAAAGAATCCAGCTTGACGTACCCGGCAACCCGCCCGGTGCACCCGATTCCCGACACAACGGCTACTTTATCTAAATCCAATTCTGT
>JAGLQA010000497.1 GCA_023137075.1 Candidatus Aminicenantota bacterium | reverse complement strand
GTGGGCAGCCCGGTCGACGGTCCGCCTCTTTGCACATTGGCAATTACTAAGGGCACTTCCTGCATAACGGCCAATCCTATGTTTTCCATCATCAGGGAAAAACCGGGACCGGACGTTACGGTCATGACTTTCTGCCCCCCCCAGACTGCACCTATTAAGGATGCAATCGAGGCGAGTTCGTCTTCCATCTGGATGAAGACGCCTCCAACATGAGGAATTCTCTCTGAAAATCTTTCGGCAGTCTCGGTAGAGGGAGTTATGGGGTAACCGCCAAAAAAACGGCAGCCGGCAGCCAGGGCTCCTTCGGCAAGGGCAAAGTCGCCATCTAAATAGTGGGAGCCGGTCAACACCCCCTTAGGGTCTGATTTCAACTTTTTCACCTTTTTCCTCCTTTTTCTTAATCGTTACAAATATTGCAAATTCAGGACAAATGGACTGGCATAATTGACAGTAGCAGCATTCATCCTCGTTGATAATGTCCGGAGGATGATATCCCTTGGCATTGAATTCATGCGACAACTCCAGCACATCTCGCGGACAATATTCCACACAAAAGCCGCATCCTTTACACCTTTCTATATCGATGTGAATTTTACCTTTTATCGGTTCTTTGTCACCAAAATATATCATTTTTCCCTCAAATTAAACCTTTTTCTTTTAAAATCGGTTTCGGGTCTATATAATTAAGATCAAATCCTGCGGATTCCTCGGGACAACCTAAAGCCAGGGCAAGCAGTTGGGTGAAATAGAGAACGGGGATATTTTTAAATTCCGGGTAAATCTGCGCCGTTTCCTTCTGGCGTTGATCGAGGTTAAACGCACACAGGGGACAGCTTACGGTAACCACATCAGCGCCCTGGTTTTGAGCGGAAGTCAGTATTTGGTTGGTCCGTTCCGCCACCACTTCGGGCTTGTCCACGGTCTGGTAGGCGGCACAGCATTCGGTTTTGAAGGGGAAATTCACCGGGGTCGCTCCCAACAGTCCGGCCAAATCCTCGAGGATGGTCGGGTTTTCCGGGTCATCCAGACCGATATCCTGCGGACGAACCAGGTAACAACCATAGTAGTTGGCAACTTTCAGGCCTTTCAAGGGTTTCACCACTTTTGCGGCAACCTTTTCAAACTTCACGTCATTCTTGAGCAATTCCAAAAGGTGAAGCACCTTCACGTCACCGTTGTATTTCGTTCCTTCACGATACATAAACTCATTCAGTCGATCGAGACTCTCCCGGTCATTCTTCACCCGTTCATTGGCACGTTTCAGGGTATTGTAGCACATGGCACACATCGTCATCACTCTGTCCGAGTTTGCTTCTTTGACCCGTATCAGGTTGCGGATAGGAGCGATGTGATGCATCAAGTCGTCGGTTGCCAGGGAGAAAACCGTTCCGCAGCAGTTCCACCGGGAAAGTTCTTCGACTTCCACTCCGAGCTGTTTTAAGGCGCAGATGGTGGAATCCTCAAAGTTTTTTGCATTGTTTTTAAGTGTACATCCGGGGTAATAGCTTATTTTCATTGATGATTACCTTTAAAATTTAAAGTAAATAATGTAAACATGATTACGTGATTATATATCGATCTTAAGACGTAAACTTCCTCATACTGCTGATCAGGGCAATAGGCGGCACTTCTTCTCTTACTTTTTCCGAAAGCTCTTTGACCTCGAGATGGTCTTTGCTTTTGCGGAGCAAAATCAGCCTCACCGCTTCAATCACCTCGGCAATATTGATTCCTTTCGGACAGCGTGTATTACAGGTCATACACGACGCGCAAAGCCAGATGGCTCTGGAAGCCAGCAGCTCTTCTTTCATGCCCAACTGGGCCAGGCGGATAATCTGGTTGGGAAGGATGTCCATTTGAGAAACCGCGGGACACCCGGCAGAACATTTTCCACACTGGTAACATGCCATGAGATTTTGACCACTTAGTTCTTCCACCTTCCTGACGAATGGGTCATTGATGTTTCGGCGCGAAATGTTAATTCTCATTTCAACCTTCTTGTTGTCTTAAATTTCCTCTTCAGCGTTCAGCTAAAAAGAATCTATCTGTTCAAAAAACTTAATTTCCTCCAATGGTGGGCATTAGTTTTTTTAGGCAGTATCATAACATATTATGAGTAAATGTCAATTTTTTTACAGAAAAAAAATTTTTTTAATTTTTTCCACTCTTCAAGCATGAAAATATTTTTCCGGCGGCATTGATGACGATAATGTCTTCATGCTATAATGAACCATCAAGAAGCAGGAATAAGGAGCATAATAATGTTTGATAAAAAGACCTACATCGAAAGAAGAAATCGTTTAAGAAAGAAGAATCAATCGGGCCTGGCCCTGTTTTTAGGAAATGAAGAGAGCCCCATGAATTATGCGGATAACCCCTACCATTATCGTCAGGACAGCTCTTTCCTCTACTTCTTCGGCCTGGGCAACCCGGGGCTGGCCGGAGTAATAGACTTTGACGATGGCAGAGATTACATCTACGGAAATGACCTGACCATCGAAGATATCGTCTGGATGGGCACCCAACCTACGATAAGAGAGAGGAGCTTGAGAGTCGGTGTGGAAAATACCGGTTCCATCGCCCAATTGGAAGAAATACTGAAAAAAGCCATGGCCCAGGGTAGAAAGATCCACTTTCTGCCGCCCTACCGCCCGGAAAATAAGTTGAAGCTGTTCAACTGGTTGGGAATAGATCCGGTAAAAACAGCGGACAACGCATCGGTGGAGTTGATAAAGGCCGTGGTGGAACAGAGAGCGGTCAAGAGCGACGAAGAGATCGATCAGATCGAAGATGCGGTCAATATCTCGGTGGATATGCACCTAACCGCCATGAAAATGATAAGACCGGGCATAACGGAAGCCGAAGTGGCTGCCGCCGTGCACCGGGTCGCTCTTGCTGCCGGCGGGCAATTGTCTTTCCCCATTATTGCCACCATCAACGGCCAGACCCTGCACAACCACTATCACGGCAACACCTTAAAAAGCGGGGACATGTTCCTGTTGGATGCCGGGGCGGAAAACGCCATCCATTATGCCGGGGATTTATCCAGCACCATCCCGGTGGATGCGACTTTTACCGACCGGCAGAAAGAGATTTACAACATAGCACTAAAATCTCATGAAGCAGCGATAGCGGCCTTGAAACCGGGAGTCAAAAACTTAGACGTCCACCTGCTGGGCTGCAAAACCATCGCCGAAGGCATGAAAGATATCGGCCTGATGAAGGGCAATGTCGACGACGCGGTTCGCGAGGGCGCTCACGCTTTGTTTTTTCCCTGTGGCTTAGGCCACATGATGGGACTCGATGTGCACGACATGGAAGATTTAGGTGAAGTCTATGTGGGCTACGAGGGAAAACCTAAAAGCGCCCAATTCGGTCTGAAATCCTTACGCCTGGCCCGGGAACTACAGCCCGGATTTGTAATCACGGTCGAGCCGGGTATATATTTTATCCCGGAATTGATCGACCT
Organism: Candidatus Aminicenantota bacterium; assembly: GCA_023137075.1. Lineage (GTDB taxonomy): Bacteria > Acidobacteriota > Aminicenantia > UBA2199 > UBA2199 > JAGLQA01. The sequence continues at coordinate 175 of JAGLQA010000497.1, read as the reverse complement.
CTGGAAATCCGAGAAAAAATTCAGCGAATTTATCAACTATGACCGGATAGAGGCTTACAAAACCTTCGGCGGCATCCGTAACGAAGAAGATTTCCTCATAACCGTTGACGGTTTCCGTTTGTTGGGCAAACCCCTTCCCAAGACCACAGCAGACGTAGAGGCGGCAAAAGGTTAA
>JAGLQA010000496.1 GCA_023137075.1 Candidatus Aminicenantota bacterium | reverse complement strand
TGTTCGTGGAGATTTGAGAAATATTTTAAGTATTATTTCCCACTCGCTAAACACTTCTCTGGCACAGATATACCATCTCCCTATTCTTTATCCTGAATCCTTTGTTCTTGCCAAGACTCATCCGTTATTCGGCGTATCTATCTTCTTTAAACTCTTTGAAATACTGGGTTTCAATCTATATGAAAGCATAAATCTATATTTTATTTTATCACTGGTTCTTGGAGCTTTCGGGTGCTATCTCCTGGCCAAAGAGCTGTCAGGGGACAAGTTTTTTTCACTCCTATTTTCTGCGATCTATATTATATCCCCCAGGAATTCCATCCATTTTGTCTGGCTAAATTTCCTCAGCAATTTCTATATCCCTTATATTTTTTTCTTTTTTATAAAATATTTTAGAACAGGGAGAAAAAAATTTGTTATAGCTGCTGTTCTTTTCTCCTTTTTCCAGTTTTTATCTTCTGTTTATTACGGCGTTTTACTCTGGGCGATGCTAATCCCAGTTTTTTTATTCTTCTCCTTACTGCTAAAAATAGTCTCCTTCGCTAAATTGAGGTTCGTTTTAATAAGCTTGTTCCTGGGTTTCTTGTTAATAGTACTAGTATTCCATCCCTTTATTATTTATAATCAAACGCGGGTTAAACATTTCGATAACCAATTAATTATTCCTACCAATTTATTCTCTTTCTCAAAATTTTTCTCGTTATTTTTTGATAAACCGGTGATAAAAAAGCCCCATCTATTTTTGGGTTTCACTTTTTTAATTTTTGTGTTGATCTTTTTTAGTTATTTTACAATAAAAAAAAAGTTTACGGTATTTGGAATATTATTTTTTTCTAGTTTATTAATGGGTTTCCTGGTATATGTCAACATTTTTGTTATGGAACTGTTTTTCCTGATTTTCCTTTGCTTTCTCCTATTTATAATTATTAAGGGCTGGAGAAAAATAGATAAATGGATAAAACTCATACTCCTTACATTCTCTACCTTTTTCTTATTTATGCTAAAATTTCCATCTCTGGGTTTGGAAAGAAGCTATACCCTTTTCAACCTGTTTTATACTTTGCTTCCCGTTGAGGGATTAAAGTATATAAAAAGAGCTTTTTATATGATACTACCTTTACTAATTGTTTTTGCAACAATAGGGGCCAGTAAATGGTTGGGGGAAAGGCTGAGAGATAATTCGGCAAAGAAAAGGTTGGTTTTTCTTTTAATCCTCGCTTTAATGATTATAGAGAATTGTCGTGATAACTCCGGCTTTTTTAAAAAGGGTGAGTATATGGAATCTATGTCTCAAGACCAAAGGATTTACCGGGAATTACCTTTCAAAAAGAACAAAATTATACTTGAAATCCCATACTATTTTCATGAAAGGAATAGAAATGGTTATTATACGTTAAATTGGAGATTTCATCAAAATTATCTCTTGAATGGGAAAATCTCACTGCGTCCATGGAAATATTACCGGAATTTGTCGAAAATAATTGGGAAATTTCAGATCAATTTCCCCACAAAGTATAGTCTGAGAAGATTGATTCAAGACTATTCGGTTAATTACATCATTATTCGTTGGGAGTTGTTGAAAAAATATGCAGGGGTTCTGAAAAACCCCGGAATAAAAGAAAAAATGGTTAAGAGAATAAAAGCTGTAAAGGAATATGCCGAAGTTATATATGATGATGTATCGTGTATGGTACTAAAAATCCAGGAATATAGACCGGTTAAAAGGATCGGTAGAACTTATTCCTATTTCCACCTGAGAAATAATCTTCTAAAAATAAAACTGAAAAGTTGGCATAAAGGTAAAGTCAATATTGTGCTAAATGGTAAATTGGTGCAAACAATTCATGTCAATGACCGTTATTTTATAATGAATTTTAAAGATAGGAAACTTTCGCTATCCGGGAATAGAATCGATTTATTTTTTAACAAGAGAATATCACTTAAGGATATCGAAATTTTTTAAGAAAACACCCATTTAAACGAATATTCTACGGCTGTGGTGGAATCTTCCAGGTAATCCGGAAAAATCTGCCGGAGTTGTGCACTCTTGAATTTTAAATAGCAAAAAAAATTTTTTATTTGACAATTAGTAAAAAATAGGTTATACTATTGCTTCGTTGTAAATAAGGGTGTGAGAACTTTTTTTTTCAAGAAGTCAAATCTTTATTGAATAATTTAGAAATTCTACCTCTATTTGCGTGAAAATTTAAACAGGAGGTAACAACAATGTCTACAGGAACAGTAAAATGGTTCAGTTCCCAAAAAGGTTACGGCTTTATTGAGATGGATAACGGTAAAGATATTTTCGTTCATCACAATGAAATTCAAGGTGATGGTTACAAGTCTTTAGACGAAGGCTCATCCGTTGAATTCGAGATTAAGCAGGGCGACAAAGGCGATTATGCCGCAAATGTAACCCGGGGATAATTTCCATTAACAAATAAAGGGATTTGATTTTAATAGTAACTCTTAATTCTAGTAATTATAGGATAACTGGGAAAATCAAATCCCTTTAATCACCTTATACTTTTTGCCTGGCGTAAAGCAATATTTTCAATCGTCACAGTATTTGGAAGAGCACCGGGAGAATAAATTTCAAGCCTGTCATCGAACATAAAAAATCTTATTTTAGAACCCGAAATCGAGTAATCGCGATGCGCCTATACAACTGATCGTTTTTCTACTCGCCGCAAACGTCAGTCAAGGGGCGCCCATTATTGGTAGTACGATTGTAAAGATGCTGCCTTTCCCCGGCTCACTGGTTACTCTTATTTCACCACTGTGGGCCTGCGCCGCATGCCGTACCAGGTAAAGCCCTAAACCACTCCCTTCAACTGTCTGAACAGTGTCCCCGGATGCCCGGTGAAACTGTTCAAATATCTTGTTTAAATCATCTTTCTCTATACCTATTCCCTTATCTTCAACTTCCAGTACCACTGTTTCCTTTTCACGGTAAAGCCGGACAATAATTGATTTTTTCTTAATAGAGTACTTGACGGCATTCTGTAGTAAATTAACCACTATTAACCGAACCGCATCCGCATCCAAAAGAAAAGAAGGAATATTGTCATCAATTTCTACCTCCAATTGAAAACCAAGATTCTTGATATAAGCAATATAGGATTCCAGTACATCTTTTACTACCATTGGTAAGGATGTATTTTCAAAATTGTACTGCTTCCTGCCCGCTTCAACCCGGGAAAAATCCAACATGTTGGTAATCATCTCATTCATCCGGTCACTTTCCGAAAGGATGGTTTGCAGGTACTCCCGTTTTTTAGATTCACTGGTAACCCACCCCAATTGGAGTTTTTCCGCCACCATACGAATACGGGTCAAAGGTGTTTTCAAGGTATGGGAGGCCCGGTCTGTAAACTCAGACTTTAACCGCACTAACTCCGCTTCCCTGGAAAGATACTTGTAAAATAAATAAACTCCCAGGATAAGGGACAGGATAAAGGCCCCCATCAAAAGGTAATTCAAACGAATTTCTTTTCGGGCCTGTTGGATAAAATATTTTCCCTGCCGGGAATACAATGCCAGTGTTTTCCCGGAAAAAAACCGATCGAAGTTTACAAACAGCAAAGGAAATCGATGGGTGCTGTTTTCATCCAATTGACGCTCCCGGCCTTTTCCAGGCAGCACAAATACTGACAAATCCGGGTTATTCAGGCGTCTATTAAAAATCTCCAATACCCTATCGGAATGTAAAAAATCCGGAGAAATCATAAAACCGAAAAAAATAACAGAACTACCGGGAAGGCTTTTAATAACGATGTCAAGATCATCCTTTGAAACCGGATTCCTGGTTTTTTTTATCTCCATTTCCATTGCTGAAGGATCTGTTATTTTCCATTGTTTCATTCCTTTAACTGCTTTATAAAATTGTGTCTTTTCATCCGTATACAGGTAGAATTCCTGGATTTTCCTAAACCGGTAGATGTCTCTATTTTCCCGGTATGGTTCTGTTGTCTCATTATCCGTAATACTGGTGTCAAACTCGAAATAGCGCCATCTTAAAGATATATCAGCACCTGCAAATTCCCGGAGCCGGTCCGGTTTCCCGGGTTGCTTCGATTGTGCTTTTTCTTTAGTCTTATCTTTGGTTCGCGGATCGGTATTTGTATAGTGATTTAAATATTCCAGCGCTTCATTTTTAAAGAATGCAAATCTATCCGCAGGTTGAGAGGTTTCATACGGAAGAAGCGCATCGTACAATTGCAGATACTTTCTCATTGCTTTTTCTTTCCGGCCCAGCCGCTGATGAGATTGGGCCATCTGCCTAAGTACCTGGAAATACAGCGAATAATCCATATTTGAGGGCAAAACCCGGGAATAGAGTTCCAGGATACTTTGATAATAACTCACAGCCTGGGGATATTTGCCTAACTTAAAATAACAGCGGGCAAGGGCATTAAAAATATAGGGTTTTAATGGCTCCACATCATCAGAGGCCAGGCAGTTTAAATAATGTTTTAATGCCCCCCCTATTTTTTTATATCTAAACTCAAGCCGTTCCCCTTCCCGGTAAAGAGATTCGATTTTTTTATTGCCTATCCTGGGAAACGAAGGTTGTACAATAGTTAGGACGATTTTTTTTGAGAAAGGAAAGATAAATTTTCCATCGGAATCGATCAAAAACGGGTACTTAACAATAGAATTTTTTAGAATAATTTCTTTTAATACCTGCTGAATAGCGGTAGGCTGATTCAATGGAATTTGGCTTTTTAACAATTGTTGAAATACTTTTTCCACATTAGATCCAATCTCTTCTTCCACTTCTTTGCGGATGAGCTCCAAATCTGCTGTAATTTTTTCTTCAATCTTTAACTCTTTTGCTTTTTCCTGCTGGGAAATGAAAAAAATCCCCAATCCGCTGATGATTAATCCCGGGACCACCACCGGGAGCATCAGGAGGGCAAGGCGGTATTTGTTACTTGTATCTGAAAATGTTTTAAACATTATTAATTATAATTATATATCAATGGCGCTCTTTTTACCATAATCTGGAATTCATCGCCCGATTTTAG
>JAGLQA010000495.1 GCA_023137075.1 Candidatus Aminicenantota bacterium | reverse complement strand
TACCTTTTACCGTCAGGCAAAAACCGCTCCAGCTTTCCACCGATGTCCAGAATAGAAAACCTTCGCTGCCGTGACCGGTGAAAAAATCACCGATGGAGCGGAATAGGGCAAAGGCCAGGAAACCTAAAACGAATTTCGGAAAATAACTCCATAGGCTTTTAGGTTTGGATTGGCAGGTTCGTTCTTTATCTTTGGCATAGAGCATGGCCAGGATAGGTATCACAACCGTCATTAACATATTGCGGATGAGCTTGGTGGTAATGGCGATCTGTGATATTTCGGTTCTCCATAACTGGTCGTAGATATAAGCGGCCCCGGTCACCTGGGAGGTATCGTGGATGGCGGTTCCAAGAAAAATCCCTGCTTGTGCCGGTGTGAGTTGAAGTACCAATTCGATGGCATAAGGATAAATTAAGGTGACAAGTAGACCAAAAATGGTTATGGTACTGATGGCATAGGTCGTTTCTTCCTCCCGGGCCTCTATGCAGGGAGAAACTGCTATTATAGCACTGACACCGCATATACTGGTGCCGGATGCGATCAGAATTCCCAAACGAGATCCCACCCCTGCCTTTCGGCCCAGGTAATATGCGGATATCAATCCGCTTAAGACGCACAGCGAAGCGACAAGCAGCGAGATGATACCGATTTTTCCGACTGCCATTATACTCAGGCGGATGCCTAACAAAATGATTCCCAGCCTGAGTAGTTTTTTAACACAAAAATCGATGCCCGGATCGAAGATTGCGGGTAAACGGATAATATTCCGGGTTACCATACCCAATATAATCGCTAATAAAAACATGGATACCGGCGAATGAGACATATTGAGCTGGCTTTGGGAAAACAATCCTATATAATCGGAAACCGCTTTTGCCGCCGACGTGACGGCGATACTGAGGAGGATTCCGGGAATGATGGGTAAAATTATTTTTCGCATTGTAATCTTATATATCATCTTTGGCATTCCATGTAAAGGCTACCTTGCTTCGGATTTCCTCTTAAATTTCCTGATGTCTTTTGAAATTACTTATATTTTATCACGAATTGCCTGAGTTTATTTTCCAATTTAAAATTAAAAAATTTTTGTGTAAAAAATTTTGTTGAAAAAGGGCAAAGATTATGCTATTTTTTATATATTAAAAACATAACAAGAGGAAAACCTTTTGGAAAACAAGTGAGGAATCATGAAACATTTAAAATCCATTCCAGCTATTATTTTCGTAGTATTTTGTTCGGGTATCTTTTTGGGGGATTCTCACTTCTTATTAAGGGGAGCAGACTCGGTCAGCCGGACTACGGAAGCCGGCTTGCATACCATCCTGTTTAAAACATCCGCCGGAGAGATTGCCGTAAACCTGCCGGAAGATATGGCCGGCGGCGAACAGGTATCGGGAAGAATAACCCTGTTACCTTCCGGGAAAAAGCAGGGAAAACAGGATAAAAACCTCGAAAAACTCCGGGAATATTCCTTAGAGATTGCCGGGCAAAAACCTGGTATGGAGATGGGCTGGGGCAAATGGCTCGTACCTCAGGGAGATATGTTGTCCCTTACCCTTAGTGACGCGAAAGGAAAAATGATCGCCCGGACTCAGGCCCCTGTGTTTGAAACGGCCACCCTGTCCAAAGCTGGGGAATTCCGTTGTTCACCCTACGCTCCTGCTGGTGGTCTCATCCACCTTTACGGGAAATTTGACGGGGATTTCAGCAATACCCTGGTATGGATCGGTGATAAAAAAACAAGTTTGCGAGCCGAAACGGCGCGGCGTGTCATTTTTACCGGCCCGGAGGAACCGATCGGGCTTACCACCTTCAAGTTTATGGAAGGAGAGTCGGGCGGAGAATGCCGGTACCACAATATCCTGTTGGAAACCAGCGTCGGAAAAGCGGTTATTAAAAAAGGCAAAGAAACGGAATTGTACATCTCTGCTACCGGTCTGGAGGGGTTGAGGGAAAAGATACCCGTAACCATTGAGAACCTCACCCCGGATGTGGTCGAGATGAAGGGCAGTGGTACGCTTTTTATCCGGCCCGCGGATGTCCAGGCCGGTGGTCTTTATGCCTATAAAACCCAGCTCACCGCGATAAAATCAGGCCGTATAACCATCCGGGCCCGCCTGATGCCGTGGCTCCCGGATACGCGGGAATAGGCACGGGCCTCCGCGGACGAGGTCAAGTTTCCAGTTCATTTAAAAGGTGGATGGAATCGCGCCAATTCGGCACAACCTTAACAAAAAGATCTAAGTATACTTTTTTTTCAAAATAGTCTTCTAAGTCTTTCCGGGCCAGTTCCCCGATATTTTTAACGAAATTGCCCTTTTTCCCGATCAGGATTTTCTTTTGCGATTTCGTTTCCACGTATATTTCAGCCCTGATATACACGATACCGGGTTTCTTATTTATCTCTTCTATTTTCACGGTAGTGGTAAAGGGAAGTTCGGCTCTAGCGGTGTGCAGGATTTTTTCTCTCACCAATTCCGCCGCGTAGAATCGTTCGGTTTGTTGGGTATAGGTTTCGTCGGGATATAAACAGTCGCCCTCAGGCAGATGTTGATAGATCAAATCCTCGATCAGGTCTATATTATTCCCTTTCAGGGCAGAGATAGGCACGATTTCATTCCAACTATACACATCCTTGAAGTGGTTGATCCGTTCTAAAATGATGGCTTTGTTGTATTTATCGATTTTATTGATAACCAGAAATACCTGTTTATTCAATCCTTGAAACAGGGAGATGGCAAATTCATCCTCCCTTTTGTCACCGATTTCGATAAAATAGAGGATAATATCTGCATCCAACAGGGAGGCAAGAACATCTTTCATCATTTTTTCGTTCAATTTAAAATGGGGCTTGTGGATGCCCGGTGAATCGAAAAAGATAATTTGTCCTTTTTTGGTGGTTTTTATGCCCAATATTTGTTTTCGGGTTGTTTGAGGCTTGTTCGATACGATGGAAATTTTGGTTTCCATTATATAGTTAAGAAACGTGGATTTGCCCACATTGGTTCTGCCGATCAGCGCCACGTATCCCGAGTGTTTTTTTCGTTTTCCCATTTTTCTATTCTTATCTGTTTTTACTTTTAGATTCAGATTATAACATACATTTTTTATTAGTAACTAGAAGAACGGACTTTAATCCCCTTCAGGGGATTCCCGGAGGGCTGTATCGGTGGGGTAGACCTTTACTTTTTTGATCCTGTTTTTTTCCATTTCAATCACTTCGAAGATATGGTCGTTTACGATGATCTCATCATTCTTTTGGGGAATTCTCCCCAATTTAAAACTCATCAAACCGCCCACGGTCTGGTAGTCTTCATTCTCTTCTAATTTTATTTTCAAACGATCATTCAGTTCTGAAATGTCGGTATCGCCTTTTACTAGAAAATAGTCTTTTTCCTTGATGATTTGTTCCGTATCCTCATCGTATTCATCGTGAATTTCACCGACGATCTCCTCGATGATATCCTCCATGGTTACAATCCCGGATATACCGCCAAACTCATCGACCACAATGGCAAATTTTAGTTTTGATTTTTGCAATTCCTTCAACAATTCAAGAATTCGCATGGTCTCGGGAATAAAAAACGGTTCCCGGAGGATCTTTTCGATTTGAAAGTCCTTCTCATTCCAGCAATTGAACACATCTTTTGCCAGGATGATTCCTTCGATGTTGTCGATCCGTCCCTTTATGACCGGATACCTTGATTTTTTTTTCTCATTGATCAGTTTTACCAGGTCGCCCAGGCTTACATTCATGTGGATGTAAATCATATCGACCCTGGGAGTCATAATTTCTTTAACCAGGGTATCCCTGAACTCGATAACACTCTCGATCATCTCTTTATCTTCTGTTTCCAGGACGCCTTCTTTGGTGCCCTCTTCGAAGAATGTTTCCAGTTCTTTTTCGCTTAAATCATCCTGGACGTTTTCTTTTTCATCTGTGTTTTGTCTCACAAAAGAGGAGAAAACGATATTGAAGGGATAAAAGAGGACCCGGGGAATGGGAGTTAAAAAAATCAGGTATTTTAGTATCGTCTCTTTTTTAGCCGCGGAGATGGTATAGAACAGGAAATTGAATAGAAAAAGGAAAGAAAAGATGAGCAGGACGGAACGGTGAAGCGGATCCGGTATAAATTCGTTTAGGACGATAAAGGCATAGACGAAGAGACATAATTGCAGAAAAAAGGCAAAACCGGTCAGGGAATTGAGCACGGTTTCATAATGTTTCACGAAATCGAATTTCTTTGTATTTTTCTGTTCGAAATCCTCTAAGAATCCGGCCAGGGAAATTTTTGAAAAGCTTTTAAAGCTGATCTCTAACATAAAAAAGATAATCGTTATGATAGATATGAAAGACAGGAAAAAGAATTTCATTTATTTAACACCTCTTAATTTATCCAATTTATTCATGTAGATAAAATGTTTCCCCCGGTTTTTTTATTTACGTGTGTATTTTTTAGATTTTCAAAGCAATCGGTAACAGCAGGTTTTTTCATCGATTCTATTTTATCACAATTTCCCTTAATAATTCAAGCATGTTTATCATAGTAGTAACGGAATTTTGTCTTTATTTACAGTGGCGGATGTGGTATAATACCGAAAAACGTTAATGTTTTAAGAGTGAAATATGAAACCCGCTTTTAAGTTAAAAAAAAAAGGAAAAAAGTGAAAAAAATGTCTGAAAACGAACAAAAGGATAACGAAAGCTTACTGCTTGAGGATTATATTACTAAAAAGAGATTCAGCTCCAAATTCTGGGTAAAAGTGACGGTTTTTTTGTTTATTCTCCTCTTTGCCTATATCTTTAAAACCAGCGTATTCGAAGATAAAATGAACCCGGAAGTCTTGCAATCTTCTATCGAAATCTTTGATATTTCGAGTCACTGGGTCGTAAAAGAAGAAGTGGATGAACCTGATTTCAAAGGAATCGTATTGGTGCCGGAGATATCCTTCCGTATCCGCAATATCGGGAAAATAGATTTTCAGTACGTATTGATGATCGGGGTCTTCAGGCTTCAGAATTCGGCAAAGCCTATAGGTGAAGGGTACCGGATGCTGTTTCACGATCCCTTAGCGCCGGGTAGTGAGAGTGACCGGATCGTGATTACGTCACCTTTCGGTTACCGGGCGACCTCTAAGCAAGCCTTTGATAAAAACTCCAGGAATTGGCGCAGTTCGCTCGTGGAAATCTATGTGAAGTTACCAGGTTTCGGGATGCTGCCTATTAAAAACTTTTACATTGACAGGAAAATCGAAGGTTTGAATATCGAGATCAAGGTAGTATAACTCTACAGCGCGGACTATAAAAAATAATTTTTGATAATACAAAAAGGAGGAAGACCATGAGTATTACATCTTCTGAAGCAGGAAATAGAGGTAAGACCGTCAGGTCGGACTGCTGGGCCGGGCTTAAGGTAACCGGCAGCGGAGGTATTAAACTGAACCTGAAAAGCAGGGTCGAGGTATTGTACGGTCAGTCGGTAAAGGATTTGATTGTCGATATATTGACATTTTTCGAGATTAAAAATTGTGAAATCGAGGTGGAAGACGCGGGGGCGATTCCTTACGTCATGATGGGCCGAGTGGAAACGGCTGTCAGGCGGTTAGGATTGGACAGGGGAAAACGGTATTTACCGGGGTGGCAGTACCCGGTACCGCCTTCTTCTCGCGACCGGTTCCGCCGGTCACGGCTCTACCTACCCGGAGATCAACCCAAATTAGCCATTAACGCGGCTATCCACAGACCGGACGGCATGATCTTAGACTTAGAGGATTCGGTGGCGCCGGCTAATAAGGATGCGGCCAGGATATTGGTGCGAAACGCCCTGCGCTCTATCGATTTTATGGGAGCGGAACGAATGGTGCGTATCAACCAGCTCCCTTTAGCCATTGATGATCTGGAAGAGATTGTCCCCCAGAAACCGGACCTGCTGCTGATACCGAAAGCGGAAACCCCGGACCAGATTATTGAAATCGATAACAAGGTAAACGAACTCCTGGCAAGGGCCGAGGAGAAACGGGACCTCTATTTTATGCCCATTATCGAGAGCGGCTTAGGTGTGATTAATGCCTATGCCATTGCCAAAGCTTCAACCCGGAATGTGTCCCTTGCCATCGGTCTCGAAGATTACACGGCGGATATCGGTACCCAGCGGACCCTTGAAGGGCGGGAGAGTTTTTTTGCCCGTTCTATGCTCGTTAATGCGGCCAGGGCGGCGGGTGTCCAGGCCATCGATACGGTCTTCTCCGATGTGAGTGATATGGAAGGTTTGCGAGAAAGCGTGCTGGAAGCCAAATCCCTCGGTTTTGACGGTAAAGGCTGTATTCATCCGCGGCAAATTGCCGTTGTGCATCAAGCTTTCGCGCCCGGGGAAAAGGAGATCGGGAAAGCGAAAAAAATCGTGCTGGCTTTTGAAGAGGCAGAGAGAAAAGGTCTGGGTGTTGTTTCCTTAGGCAGCAAGATGATCGACCCGCCGGTGGTGAAGCGGGCATTGAGGACCATAGACATGGCCTTGAAGGAAGAGATTATCCCGGAGAATTGGAGGAACGAAAATGAGTAAACAAAGAACCGAAATAAATGCGGTTGGCAGGGAAGTGTTAACCGAAATAAATAGCATAAACCACGTCCCCTTTAAAGGTGTAGGGAAGCATGTCCCCCAGGGCAGGAAAGCGGCCCCTCCGCTGCGCTCCTGCCGCGATTACCCCGGCGATGGGGATAAAAGGGTAGAATCGATCAAAGCGGCGCTGCAAAAATGCGGCATAAAGGACGGTATGACCATATCCTCCCACCACCACCTGCGCAACGGCGATTATGTACCAAATATGATTTTCGACGCGGCGGCCGAATTGGGCATAAAGGATTTAAGATGGTTTCCCAGCGCCTCTTTCCCGATTCACGCCCCTATCGTCGACCACCTGGAAAGCGGGGTGATACACCATATCGAAGGCAGCATGAACGGACCCCTGGGAAATTATTGTTCCCAGGGAAAGATGCGCGGAACAGCTATTCTCCGCTCCCACGGCGGCCGCTACCAGGCTGTGCAGGACGGTGAAGTGCATATCGATATCGCGGTTATTTCCGCTCCCTGTGCCGATCCCTTCGGTAATGCCAATGGTTTGCGGGGGCCGGCAGCCTGCGGTTTGCTTGGTTTTGCCCTGGCTGATTCCCAGTACGCGGACCGTGTGATAGTGGTGACCGATAACATCGAACCCTTTCCCTGCATTCCCTGGCAAATCCAGGGAAATAACGTAGATATGGTGGTGGAAGTCGATTCCATCGGTGACCCGTCAAAAATAGTGTCCGGCACCACCCAACTCACGAAGAGTCCCGACCGGCTGTTGATTGCCGAGATGGCGGTACAATTGGCTTTAGAAGCAGGGATTGTTAAGGAGGGGTTTTCTTTCCAGGCCGGAGCGGGAGGCACGTCCCTGGCTTTTGCCGTGTTTTTGAAAGAAGTAATGAAGAAGCACAATATAAAGGCCCGTTTCGTACGGGGTGGCTCAACCAAATATCTTACCGACATGCTGGAGGAAGGCCTTACCGATTTTATCCTTGACGGCCAGACCTTTGATTTAGACGGAGTCCGTTCCATGAGGGAAAACCCGGCCCATCAGGATACCAGTCCCTTTACCAGCTATAATTATCACGGCAAGGGTAATTTTGCTTCCATGTTGGATGCGGTTGTGCTGGGCGCCACCGAGGTAGACCTGGATTTTAATGCTAATGTGGTGACCCATTCGGACGGTAAGCTGCTGCACGGCATAGGCGGCTGGCAGAATTGCCTGTTCGGGAGAAACGTCATACTGCCGATACCTTTATTCAGGGACCGCATCCCGGTTATTGTGAATAAGGTCACCACCCTGTGCGGCCCCGGTGAATTGATCGATATTATTGTCACCGAAAGAGGTATTGCCATAAATCCGAAACGGACGGATTTGCTGAAAGCCCTGTCCGGGACGAAATTGCCGCTGCGAACCATCAAAGAGTTAAAAGATGAAGCGGAAAAGATTTGCGGTGGTGCCCCGGCAAAGCCGGAATTCGGAGATAAAATTATTGCTGCCATCAAGTGGGTTGACGGCACCGTAATCGATTGTGTAAAACAGGTTACATCATAAAAAAAACCTATAAAATGTTTATTTTACTAGACAATTTGTCTTTATAATTTCATATATTGCGGTCTGTTTTTTCCAGTTAACCCGTTTGCTTTTATATGTACTTATTGCGTTGTAAACTGATTTTTGCTCATTATATTGTAAAAGTTGAATGGTGATTTGGGCTTTATTTTTCCGGATCCTGTTGCCTATTTTAAATAAATATATGGAGATAGCTACCCGGTTTTTCTGATTGGGAATTTCCCAATTAAAAAAAGCCATTGTTCCCTGGTAATTCGGTTCCTTGCTAAAGAAACCGTCCTTCATCCGGTCCTCGTAGCTCCTGGCATAATCGGATTTATCGACAATAATACCGAATTTATCTTCTATTGATTTTTTGAGATCTCCTATCGGAATAGATGCGGGAATGGTGTTGTTCCTGTTTTTTAGAAGAAAACCCAGTTCATCATCCAATGTTTTTTGAAAATCTGCAATGTTAACGACTAATTGGATCGAAGACACGTAAAATGTACGATTTTCTCCTTCTAAATTTGTAAAATCCGCTTTTTTCCAATCTTTTGCTTGAATTGCACCGGCAGTGAATAGAATGATAACTGCAACTGCAGCAGCGGGAATCAGTTTTCTTTTCATTTTTTTCTCCTTTGATGAATTTTAAGTCCTACTTCTACACTAATTTTCCGGTTAAGTCAACCAAAAATAGAATTAAAAAGATTTTTACTTTTTTTTATTGAATTATTTCTGTTTTTTTAATACAATAAACCTTAAAAGTATGAAATCATGAAATACAAAACAGGCGATAAAATTCCGGCTGAAGAAATGTTAACGCGGCTGCAAGATGAAGATGGTGCCGTCTTTCTTGAATTGAGGGGAGACAGGAATCATTTAGTCCGGGTAGGAGATAACGACTCTCTTTTTTTTAGGGTTGAAAAAACAGCCGAATTAATGCGGAAACTGAGAGTGGTGGAAGATTATCGACGGGTGGAAGATTATACCGGGGACCTCCGGAAAGAAGTGGAACCGGAAATCGAACCGAGCGACGAAATTACCTTAAAGATCGATGTGGCAAAACTTCAAAAAAAATTGGATGAGATTACCTTTGAAGAGGGAAAGAAGATTCCGGACGGGTTAAAAAGCCAGTGTAAAAAAAGTACCTATGGCGGATACAGCCTGGAATATAACAATTTTTTCTATGTTTTAGATGCCGATTTCCGGGTAGAAATCAAAAAACCTGTTATTCTCGCAGGTGATAATTATACGCTGGAAGCGGAAGAACCGGTTCCCGCAGTTCAACAAAACGAGTCGATAATCGAGCCGGATATACGAAAAAAGGTCTCGCTGGATAAGGGAGATGTACTGCCCAACCACCTGCGAAGCCGGTGCGAGGTCGATTTGAGTGCGGGGAGTGGTTTTCGCATCGAAATCGGCAGTTCTCTTTATATTCTCGATGAAGACTACCGGGTGGTTGTTAAGATGAGTCAATCTTCTCAAGCTGCCGAGGTTCCGTCCCCGGTTGTGCCCCCGGTGCAAGAAGAGGTCAAAAAGCCGAATTCGCCACATCCACCTGAGAAGATCGTTGATTCCGTATTGAAGAAATTTAAAATTGCTTTAAAGGTTGATAAAATCAATGCCGAACTTTTTGAGGAAAAGAACCTGACTACGGGAAACAAGCCGGTTCTTATTAAGGTTTACCAGGGTGATTTAAGCGAACTGAACGAAGATACGAAAGCGTCGGCAAATAGGGGACGAGTTGCGAAGTTGGAAGAGGGCAGTATATCGCTCTTGAAGGCGGCTTTAATCCATGAACTGTATTTAAAATCCACTTTTAGAGGGAGAGGGGAGCAGATGGTTGAGTTTTTAACTCATATCATTTCTCCCTGGCAAGATGCTGCTTTAACAATTACACAGGCCGACCTCTCATTATCGGAACAGGAGAAATTGGTCGATTTTTTAAACAAGCAAAGTGAAGTTTATTCGGATATCGGCGATATTTTATATCGCGTTTATACCGAAATAAAGGGAAACATTCATGATGAATACGATGTGGTGAAAAAAGAGGGCAAGACGCTTTTCAAAGCATTCCTGGTCGACAAACTCTACCAAATGATCTCGCGGCCTGAAAAGGGTGACGGAATTTCATTGATATACCTTTCCAGGGACATCATGGATTTCCAGGCCCACGGCGCAGGGAGCTGGTAGATAGAGGTTTTATCGGAGGAAAAAGATGAATCGGTTAAAAAAAACGGATTTATTTATTTTTTCTTGCCGAAGAGGGAGAACAACGACTTCTTATCTCCCTTCCCCATGAATTCATCCATGGCCCTTCCCGCCAGGGTATGTTCCAGGTTGATTTCCAGCGCTTTCTCAAAATAAGCTTTCGCTTTTTTCACCAGGTTCTCGGATTTGTACAATTGACCGAGGGCAAAAATCGGGTCAGCATTCCAGGATTCCATCTGGGCCGCTTTCTTGAGGCTCTTTTCGGCCATCTTTTTTGTGGCCGGCATCTTCGATTGACATAAACCCAACAATAGGAAATAATTGGCCTTGGAGTTATCCATAACGACGGCTTTCTGCAGCAGTGAAGCCGCTTCGAAATACTTTTTCTCGTTATGGAAATGGTTGGCCCGGGTGAATAATTCCCGGGCCTGTTTGACATGGTCTGCTTTTCTGACTTCAGGTTTCTCAGCCTGCCGGTTTTGTGTATCGATACCGTCTTTCGGAGGAGGTTCATATTTCCTGTCAACCTTTGTTTTAGAAGGTTGTCCTATTTGTTCATCGATGATTGAATCGATGGACGGCTCGTCTTTCATATCGACTGCAAATTCGGGCGGCGGTTGGATTTTATCTTCAACACCTAATTCGATAGGCGGTTCCGTGTCCATATCAACTTTAAACCCGGGGGTTTGGAGTATTTTATCATCGCTGTTCAATTCAAGCGGCTGCTCGCCTTCCATATTCACATTAAATTCCGGGGGGAGTGCTATTTTGTCATCGCTGCCCAATTCAAGCGGTGGTTCGGGTTCCCCTTCTACAGCCGCCGCTTCGGCAGGATTTCTTCTCTCTTCCGATTTATTTTCGATATCAAGGCGGACGGCCGTATGGGCATTCCGGATTTCTTCAAAAACTTCACGGGCCCGCCTCATTGCGCTTGAATCGGGAGCGACATTGAGTTTGCCTGGATCGAAACGATCGGAAATTTCGTTAAAGCGTTCGTTTGCCTCTTCAACGGATGCTATTTTGTCGCTTTCCAGTAACTGGAAATAATCCGACTGGCCGGACTTTATTTTCTGGTACATTTCGGTTATTTCAGCGATCTTTTTATTTTGTTCCGCATCATCCACGGTAAATTCGACGAAATCCGCCGCGTTGAGGAGATAGAACAATACGATGTGACGCCAGAAGACGGGTTCGGGGACCTGCAGGATGGGGATAATCTTTTTCACGGATATGTTGTTAAAGAGGCCCAATTTTTTATAAAGTTTGCTTTCCTCGTCGGTCAGGATTTTTTCGACTCCTTTGGGGAGCTCTATCGTTACCGGGGAGCGGAAATAAAATTTTTGTTTGTAAAAGGAAAAATCCTCCAGTTTATTCACGCCTTCGCGCATTATATCCGTAAGTTTGATCTTCAATTTCTGAGTATTCGGAATTTTCGGATTTTTCTTGACAAATCGCCATTCACCCCGCTTGAGTGGAAATAGAGCCGCCGCGATCTTCATTACATGTTTAACCAACCCATCAAAGATGTCCCGCATTGTCAGGTCGCATGTTTTGGCCAGGATTTCCCCGATTTTCGTAGGGACGTTACTCCTGATGTCTAAAGCCAATCGCAATTGATCTTTGTTTATCTTCTCGGCTTCCAGCAGCACATCTCCCAGGCACTCATTTTCTATGGTAGTGGTAGCAAATTCTAACTGCCCATCAACAAAAAAGAGTTCCCTGGTGGAATCGTCATGAAGGACGATTAACTCTCCGCTCATCCGGTCTTTAAGGATTTTCTTTAAAATGAGCGGCACAGGAAATTTATCGATCGCGTTTGCCATTTATTTATATAAACTAAAATTTGATTTTACCATGATTCCGGTAGAATTCTCAAGGTTATTTATGTACATAATCTTGCCTGACCCCTTTTTTCTTCCAAACGCAACGGAACTAAACAAGCATACCCACCCCAAAAAGCAAAAACCAGGTCACCGGTATATAATAGACATCGGTTTCACCAACCTTAAGATGGCCAAATTTGTCCTTGTTTATGAATACGGCTTGCCGGGGGTTGTATGTATCGATAAAACTGTGGAAACTCCGGGTTAAAGTACCGATCCTTGCACTACCGGTTTTAACTTCAATGGGGATAATGTGCTCTCCCCTGGAATAAATAAAATCCATTTCAGCTTTGCTTTTGGTTCGCCAATAATATAAATCGTCAAGTAGTTCCTGTTTTTTGAGGATTTCAGTGAAAACGATATTCTCAACCATGCTGCCGATGTCGGACCGGTCAACAGCCGAAGAAAGGTTCTTCAAAGACAGGTTCCTGATACCCGGATCATTGAAATATATTTTGTTGGAATACTTCACTTCACTTCTCTTATTCGATGTAAACGGTTTCAGCAGCGAAATAATAAACGTGTCTTTGAGGATATCCATGTATCTTTCAATCGTATCTCTCGTACCGGAAAGCAAACCGCACAACTCTGAAACATTGATCATATTTCCCACCTGGTTGGCAAGGACTTTGACAAGATTGTTAAAGACTTCGGGACGATCGACTTTAAAGTAGTCATAGACATCTTTTTTCAGGTAGGAGTTGTAAATCTCGTATAGTTCTTCCAATTTCGCTGCCGGATCCTCCAGTGCATACACAGCGGGATACAACCCGTAGACCAACACGCTTTCCAATTCTTCACGCAAGTATCTTCGATATACCTCATCCGCTTTCAACCATTCGTCAATAGTACGACAGTCTATTTTTTGTTTGCTTAAATCGGTAGGTATTATGCATTTTGCAGCGACGATTTCCCTAAAAGATAAAGGCAATACCAGGTGGAGCCGTTTCCTCCCGGTTAAAAATTCTTTTACTTTTGCCTTAATCTCAAAAGAAGCCGAGCCGGACACGAAAACTTTGATATTACGACGGGAATCGTAAATACCTTTTAAGAAAAATCCGGGGTTTTCCAATCGTTGAATTTCATCTATGAAAAGATATACCCTGGCATTTCCATTAACACTACCTTCACCCTGCATTTTATCATAGAGATAAATGAAATTTCCAGGTTTTTCAAAAAGGGCGTAATCGGAGATAAGATCAAGATTCACATACCAGATATCATTTTCTCCGACACCGGTAGTATTTAAATAATCGATAAGAAACATCAATAGGGTGGTTTTTCCACTTTGCCGGGGCCCGTATATAACTTCGATCTTTTTTGTGCGCAAGTTATTTTTCAATTTATCGAATACGTCCCTTTCGATGTATTCATTCGTGTTGAAATCCGCTTCTTCGGTTTTATCCCACAATCGCCGACTGCTCAATGTCCGGTAACGGATCATAACTGCCTCCTGCTTTAACCCGACCTTTTTAAGGGTCAGGTAGTAATTTAACCCGGCTATTTT
>JAGLQA010000494.1 GCA_023137075.1 Candidatus Aminicenantota bacterium | reverse complement strand
TTGTTATCGTTCTAGGGGCCTGCGTTCCGGTTGTTTTTTCAGCCGGCCCCAATGACTGGGAAAATCCCGCGGTCATCGGTATCAAAAAGGAGCCGCCCCACGCTACCCTTTTGCCCTACGGGAGCAAACCTGCGGCCCTGGCCGGGACCCGTGAGGCAAGCGAATTTTATCAATCTCTCAACGGTGAGTGGAAATTTTTTTGGGTCAAAAAACCGGCGGACCGGCCGGTAGGCTTCTATAAACCCGGGTACGATATCTCATTGTGGAAAGATATCCCGGTTCCCGGTAACTGGCAGATGTTTGGATACGGGCGACCTATCTATCTCAATGTCCGGTATCCCTTCAAAAAGAACCCCCCTTATATCGAGCGCCATTACAACCCGGTGGGATCATACCGCCGCGAATTTGCAGTCCCGGAAGGTTGGCAAAACCGCCAGGTATTTATCCATTTCGACGGCGTGGAGTCCGCGTTTTACCTGTGGATTAACGGGGAAAAAGTGGGCTACAGCCAGGGCAGCCGCACTCCCGCCGAATTTAATGTAACTTCTTTCCTGCAAAAAGGAAAGAATACCCTGGCAGTCGAAGTCTACCGCTGGAGCGACGGTTCCTACTTAGAGTGCCAGGACTTCTGGCGCTTGAGCGGGATATTCCGGGATGTCTACCTCTTCTCCACTCCAGGCGTGCACATCCGCGATTTTCACGTAAGCTGCGACTTAGACGAACATTACCGGGACGCGGTTCTTCAGGTTACGGCCAGGGTACGGAACTATTCCGATAGTCCCTGCCGGGAAACGCAAGTCGAAGTAGCTCTCTTAGATGCGGCAAACAATCCCCTAGGCGCCGGAGTATTGATGAAAGGTAACAGCGTATACATTCACCCGGGTGCCGAAAGCTGCGTCAGGATGAAAGCCCCGGTTTCAAATCCGCTTAAATGGTCTGCTGAGAAGCCCAATCTTTATACCGTACTCTTAACCTTGAAGAATGCGGCAGGTAAAACCCTCGAGGTGGAGCGCTGTTTTTTCGGTTTCCGCAAAATCGAAATCAAAAAAGGCAGGCTGCTGGTTAACGGTGTGCCCATCTATATAAAGGGGGTAAACCGCCACGAGCATGATCCGGACACCGGCCATTATATCAGCAAAGAATCCATGATCAGGGACATCACGTTGATGAAGCGATTTAATATTAACACGGTGCGTACCTGTCACTATCCCGATGACCCGAAATGGTACGACCTGTGCGACAGGTATGGGCTTTACCTGATCGATGAGGCCAATATCGAATCACACGGCATCGGTTATAAACCGGAAAACACCCTGGCCAACAGACCGGAATGGGAAACCGCCCACTTAGACCGTATCAAACGCATGGTGGAGCGGGATAAAAACCATCCCTCGGTCATTATCTGGTCCATGGGGAACGAAGCGGGAGACGGCACCGTTTTCGAGGCAGCCTGGGAATGGATTCATCAGCGGGACCCGTCCCGGCCGGTGCACTATGAACGGGCCGGTAGAAGGCCGCATACGGACATTGTGTGCCCCATGTATTCCCGGATCGAGTCCATTGTGGCATATGCCAGGGAGGAACAGGATCGCCCGCTGATCCTCTGTGAATATGCCCATGCCATGGGGAATGCGGTGGGTAATTTGCAGGAGTATTGGGATGCCATCGAAAGCCACGACCATCTTCAGGGCGGCAGCATCTGGGATTGGGCGGACCAGGGGCTGCGGAAAAAATCCCCCGCCGGCAAGGAATATTGGGCTTATGGGGGAGATTACGGTGATAATCCCAATGACGGCAATTTCTGCATCAATGGGCTGGTGTTTCCCGACCGGAAAATTCCACCCAAGCTGTGGGAAGTCAAAAAAGTTTACCAGTATGTGTCCGTCGAGCCGGTGGATCCCGCCAGGGGAAAAATCAAGATTCACAACAAGCACTTTTTTACCAATCTAAGAGAATTTACTGTTAGGTGGACATTGACCGAGAACGGCGGCCTTATCCAATCGGGGCAGTTACCGGCCTTAGATATCGAGCCAAACGACAGCTCGGTTGTCCGGGCGCCCATTAAGAAACCGAAACTCAAACCGGGGGCCGAGTACCATTTGAATGTGGGATTTTATTTGTCACAGGATACCCCCTGGGCGGAGAAGGGGCACGAAGTGGCGCGGGAGCAATTAACACTCGCCTACAACGTGCCGGCCGGACCCATGGTTAAAAGCGAAAATTTGCCGGAGTTGACACTCTCCGGTTCTACCGGCCCTGTCAAGATCGATGGAAAGAATTTCGCGGTAACCTTCGACAGGAAGACCGGCGCCATTGCCTCGTTGATCTACCAGGGCAAAGCGGTAATCAGCAGCGATAGGGAGTGTATTAACGGGCCGGTATTAAAGGCCTACCGCGCCCCGACCGATAACAATTACTACCTGAAGAAAAAATGGTTAAAGGCAGGCCTGCATCGTTTGCGATACCGGGTAAAGGATTTTAAAATCACGCAAGTAAAACCCGGCGAGATACAGGTTTTCGTTCAAACCACCTGCAGCGGCACGGAAGAGAGCGGTTTCGAACATCGCTGCATCTATACCGTCACGGGTGACGGTATGATCCGGGTGGAAAATAAGATCACACCCTTCGGCGAATTGCCCATCCTGCCGAAATTGGGTGTGCAAATGATCATATCCGGGGCTTTCGAAAATTTCCGCTGGTACGGCCGTGGGCCCCATGAGAATTACCCGGACCGTAAGACTTCCGCCTTTATCGGGCTTTATCAAGACAAAGTTACCGGTTTATACGTCCCCTATGTCAGACCCCAGGAGACCGGCAGTAGACAGGATGTGCGTTGGGCGGCATTGTCGGATGAAGCAGGTGACGGGTTTATGATAATCGCAGAAAAACCCCTATCTGTGACGGCCCTGCACTATACCGCCGCGGACTTAGATAAAGCAGCGCATATCCACGAATTGACTCCCCGTGAAGATATCATTCTGTCCATCGATACATGGCAGTTAGGGTTGGGCAACGGGAGCTGCGGCCCGGGAGTTATCGACAAGTATGCCCGCTACCCCGGCACCTTTGACTTCAGTTTTTATATTTGCCCCTATGCCGCGAAGAAGGGAGATGTTTCGTTACTTTTCAAAACTGTACGAGAAGTACAACTTTAGTTGTAGTTATATAAAATTTTATACAACCTAATTTACAACTTAAGTCCTATTGATTTTGGAAAAAATTATAGTATTATTATTTTGTGATGACAACTCGAATGCAGAAACGGTCGACACATTTCCCCACCCTTAGGTGGTTCTTGATTCGAGTAGTATCTTGAAAAACGGTTATTTATTAAGCATTTAAACTTTCTTTATTTAAAAATACCCGGGTTTGGGTTAAGTAAAATTGTGAAAAGAAGCCCCACCCACGATGTTGGGTGGGGCTTTTTTTATATCAAAGTTAGTTATAAATGATTAGCGGTTGAGAATCGCCAGCATCCGGTCGTGGATGTGAGCATTCGAGGCCAGGCATTCTTTCATGAAAGGATTAAAGGGATTTCCCGAAAAATCGGTAATTTTACCCCCGGCTTCCTTCACGAAAAGAAGGGCCGCCGCCGTATCCCAGGGTGACAGCTTTAATTCCCAGAAGCCGTCAAAGCGCCCGGCCGCCGCATAGGAAAGGTCTATGGCCGCCGAGCCGCATCTCCTGATTGCCCTGGCTTCGTGAGCGAATTTGCTGAAATTATCGAGGTTGTTGACCGGTGATTCCCTTAGATCATAGGGGAAACCGGTTGCCAGAAGCGATTTCCTTAAATCTGTTTCTTCGGAAACCTTGATTTTTTTGTTGTTCAGGAAAGCCCCCGTTCCCTCGACCGCCTGGAACATCTCCTCAAGCATGGGTTGGTACACGACGCCCACTTTTGTTTGTCCCTTTTCGAGAAAGGCAATGCTGACACTGAATACCGGCAGTGAATGCGCATAATTGGTGGTGCCGTCCAAGGGATCGATCAGCCATAACAATTCTTCATCTTTTTCGATATTCAGGTTTTCTTCGCCCATGACGGAGTGGTTCGGGAATTCCTCTTTGATTATTTTATAAATCATCTCCTGGCTCATCCTGTCTCTTTCGGTGACCAGGTCAATTTTACCTTTATATTCGATTTTCGGTTTTTGCGCGAAGGTTTCTTTCAAATATTTCCCGGCCGTGCTCGCGGCTCGAATTGCAGTATTAAGAATTTTCTGATAATCAGGTTTCATTAATTTCCTCCTAAATATGCATATTTTAGCAAAATTTATGTCATTGAGCAAATGAATCCCGGCT
>JAGLQA010000493.1 GCA_023137075.1 Candidatus Aminicenantota bacterium | reverse complement strand
AGTTCCGTAAAAAATTCCGATTCTTCGATCAGCGGGAGTATGATAAAGGCTTTCTCCCCTTCCCGGGTTTTACCCTTTAACCAGCCGAAAAACTCATCCCGGCGGTGGTTGGCAATTATTTTTGTGATAATCGGCAGCCGGCCGTGGGGTTTGGTTTTTATCAGCGAAACCGAAAGATCATTGTAGATCGAAAGCAGCATGGTGCGGGGAATGGGCGTGGCCGTGGTGACCAACAGGTCGGCGCTTTTGCCCTTGTAGTAGAGCGCCGCCCGCTGGGAAACACCGAAACGGTGTTGTTCATCGATGACAACCATGGAGAGGTTTTTAAATTGTATATTTTCGCTCAGCAGCGCGTGGGTACCGAAAATAATATCTATTTCACCCGCGATTAACCGCCGCCGGATCTCTTTCCCGGCAGCAGTGGGCGTGGAACCTGTCAGCAGTTCGATGCGGGCATTTTTGAAGAAACCTTTTGCATTACTGAAATGCTGGTTGGCCAGGATCTCTGTGGGAGCAAGAAAGGCGCCCTGGTACCCGTTCTCCTTTGCAATTAACAGGGCAAGAAAGGCCACGATGGTTTTTCCCGAACCCACATCCCCCTGCAGGAGCCGCTGCATGGTGAAGGGATTTTCCAGGTCCTTGACGATGTCCCGTAAGGCCGCGACCTGGCCGGTTGTTAATTTAAATTCCAGGTTTTGCTTTAACGCTTCTTTCACCCGGTTGTCCACGGTATAAGGATTGAGTCGCTTGACCTTTTTAAAAAAATTCCGGGTGTACTGCAATTCTAACTGAAAGTATAGGAATTCCCGGTAGATGAACCGGTTTTTAAGGCGGTCGATTTTTTCGGGTCTAAAGTTCCGGGGTAAATGAATATTTCGCAGGGCAGTCGCGATGCCGGGAAAGCCGTATCCTTTTACGATCTCTCCGGGTAAGCATTCAAGGTCATCCTGCAGGGACTCAAACACGTTCCCTATCAATTTACGCAGGGTGCCGGGTTTGATGGTGGCAATTTTGTTGTAAACCGGGAGCACGGCCTGCGGATTATCATCGGTGAAGATCATGGGATTATTAACCTGGTAGGTATGCGCCTTTCCGCCGAGTTTCTCCGGTTTGCCGTAAATATATAACTCTTTGACTTTTTTGAGCAGTTCAAACAGGTAGGGCCTGTTGAAAAGAGTGACCCGCAGGTTTTCCTTGCCCCCGGCTATTTTTGCATTGATGTTTAATACGGATAAGCGTTTTCGATAGATCCGGGCTAATTTAAAATCCTTTATCTCGATGCGGTAGACCCGTTTGGCCGCGGCATCGATGGCTCCGGCCGGGCTGGAAAAGTCGATGTAAAAAGGGGGGAAATGGAGAAGTAAATCGAAAACCGTGTTAATACCGGCTTTTTTCAATATATCGAGATATTTTTCCCCCACTCCTTTTACAACTTTTACAGAAGATCGCAGCTTTAAACTCAAATCAATAGAAAAAAGTTATCTTTTTTAAATCGATCTCTACTTTCTTGATGCCGGGCAAAAAATTGAACCAGTCAAAAAGAGATTTTTTGATTTTCACTTTTCCCTGGGTCGCGCTGAAGGCCTCATCCAGTATTTCGGGGGAAAATTTGGTGCCGTTAATTTTAATGCTGTCGAACAGGTATCGCATCCGGTATTTATCGCATTCCACCTCGCCTGAGAATTCGATATCAAAATCTCTCAGGAATGAGGGCACCTCTTCGTATTTTTTGCCTAACAGCTTTACCTTCATGGTGCCGGAGACATGGTTTTTCCTCCCCAGTTTTAACTTCATATATTTTATTTCCGGGGCGTAGCGCTTGGCATATATCATATTCAGATAGGAGTTCAACTCACTTTCGTCGAAGGTGCCTCTTCTCAGGAATACTTTGGTCTTCTTTGCTTTGGCGACCCGCCGCAAGAAGTGATCGATTTTTTTGGCTTTGGGAATTGAAAATTCTTCGGAAAAACCGAAGGAGCCGCAAAGGATAAAACAACATATTAACACTGAGAATGTAATTTTTGTGTGTCTCATGCTAAAATTATAACGTTTCTTTCCGAAATTTTCAATCTATTTTCAAAATATAATCGAAGGGCCGCGGAATAGATGCGGTGTTCCTCTTTTAAAATCCTTTGACTGAGCGTCTCTTCGTCATCTCCAGGTTCGACCGCGACGGCCTGCTGCAGGATAACCGGCCCGCTGTCCACACCGGCATCGACAAAATGAACCGTACAGCCGCTGACTTTCACACCGTAATCTAAGGCTTGCTTCTGGGCATGGAGTCCCGGGAAGGCCGGCAGCAGGGCCGGGTGGATATTCAGTATCCTATTTTCATAGGCGCGTAAAAGTTCTTCTCCCACAATTTTCATGTACCCGGCCAGGCAGATCAGGTCCACATCATGTTTTTTGAGAGTTTTGATAATCTCTTTCTCGTAAGCGGTTTTTAGGCCGAATTTTTTTGGCGATATAAAAAACGCAGGCAGTCCGTATTCTTTTGCCTTTTCCAATCCCCGGGCAGATTTTTTGTTGCTGATTATAACCACGACTTCAAAATTGGCCTCTTTTTTCAGGGAATTTTGATAGATGGCTTCGAAATTGGAACCTCTTCCGGATAA
Organism: Candidatus Aminicenantota bacterium; assembly: GCA_023137075.1. Taxonomy (GTDB): domain Bacteria; phylum Acidobacteriota; class Aminicenantia; order UBA2199; family UBA2199; genus JAGLQA01. The sequence goes on along the minus strand of JAGLQA010000493.1, from coordinate 4,309 downwards.
GAAGATGGCCACCCTTCCTTTCGTTTTCATCGGTTCACCATGATTTGCCGAAGGGGGGACTCGAACCCCCACAGGATTGCTCCCACAAATACCTGAAACTTGCGTGTCTACCAATTCCACCACTTCGGCATTAAAGGGATGTTATATTTCATTAGGGCGATTTTGTCAAGAGTAAATACCGGAAAAAAACGATTTATTATGGAATGATCCAGAGATTGTCGCTCTCGTTCACGACTAACCGGGTGTCGTCCAAATAGACTTCCCTGCCGCAGCCGCCGGGACGGAAGTCGGTGACGATGTCTACGTGTACGGCGGAACGGTTGAGCATACCCTTTTGATAAAACTTCTCCACTTCCAATTGACCTTCCGCCGTGTTGGGTTCGCCGACAAAACATTCGGAATAACTGGCGCCGATGGCAATGTGCATCGTACCGGCCACCTTCTCGACAAAAAGAGGATGCTTGAGCGCTTTTTTAATACCCCGGTTCATGCCGAAGGCTACCTCGCCGAGACGGTGGGATCCATCATCGGTTTCGATGATCTTTTTCAGGGTTTCATGCTCTTTTTCCGCTTTGTAGGAAGTAATCACACCCTTTTTGAATTTCAGGTAAATACCCTGCAAGGTTACGCCGTCATAATAGACCGGCAGATCGACGAAAATTTCACCTGTTACACTGTTGGCATCGGGACTGGTATACACCTCCCCGTCCGGGAAGTTGCGCTTGCCGGTGCACTTTACAGAGCTTCTACCCGATATATCCATGCGCAGTTCCAGCATTTTACCGCTGCCGGGATGTTCGGTGCGCAGGGTTACGGAACCGGCTTTTGACATTAATCGGAAGACCGGTTCTTCCACCTCCTCCAGGGAGCGGGGATCAACGGTTGACGCTTTTACGATAATATCGGTGTACTCCGCTAAAGACATGCCTTCCAATTGGGCGAAGGCTTCGGTCGGGTAGAGGGTCAGCACCCAGCGTTTACCCAACCGGGTACTCCTGAAGGATTCGTCTGCCCGGGTTATCGCGGCAGATGTCTCGGCGGGAAGATTGGCGAAAAGGGAGGGGTTTTCCGCTCCTAAAATTTCGATATATTTCGTCATGGCCTCATAACGCAGTTGGTGCCAGTGCGGTGTTTGCTCGATTTGTTCAAGGGCGCCGTGTTTTGCCATGGCCGCGCCCCAAACCTGGCCGCGGTTGTTGTCCGGCGCCACCATATTAATGTCTGCCGTGGCCCCGGCGGCAATAATTTTATCCTGGATCACGGACAGCAGGGGCCAGGTAATGTGTTCCCCTTTTACCATGACCACGTCCCCGGGGTTTATGCCTCCTAAAGAGTGAAGCAGGATAAAATCGGTCCATTTTTCCAGGTCTTTTTGTGCAATTTTAGCGTTCATTTTTTTCTCCTTATGCCGTTATGTGGCGGGAAAAGCCTCTACTGACGGGCGTGAATTTTTTTTTTTTGAAAAAAGATAATGACCAAACCCGGGATTAGCAGCAAAATGTCCCTGAAGATCAGGCCGAGAGGATCGCCTTTGCCGGTAGCGGCTGTTGTGAAGCAGCCGCAGTTAAAATCCAACCCCCGGATCAGGTTGAAGGAGAGGGCGCCTATAAAAAGAATCAACAGGATGGACAACATGGTGGCCGCGTTTTTTTTGAAAATACCGGCCACTAAAAAAATCCCGGTAAACATCTCCACCCACGGCAAAAATACCGCCAGCGGGTATACGGAAAAATCGGGAAATAACCGGTAATTGTAAATGATTTTGGCAAAAGCGGCCGGGTGCACGATCTTATCGATACTGGCATAAATGAACAACCCGCCTAAGATAAACCGGCATAAAAACAGGATCGGAGTACTGCCGAGGAACTTAACGATTTTATCTTTCATTTTATTTCCCTTATTTTGATTCATGCGGTATTTCCACCGGGTTATCCAATTCCGTCCATTCTTTAAGACCGCCCCGGTATACAAATATGTTCTGAAATCCTGAGCGGTACAATTTTTTTGCCAGCAAAGTGGAATCGATGCAGGTTACGGAACTGCAGTAAGTGATAATAGTCTTTTCTTCATCGAGTAAACCCTCGACCTCTTTAAACACCCGGTCAAACTCGTAAGCCGGCAGGCTCACTGCCCCGGGAAGATACCCCCGGCTGAAATCGTCCCCGGTTCTGGCGTCTATCAAAAGGGCTTCCCCGCTTTCTACCAGGTATTTTAAGGTATCGATATCGATTTCGCTCACATGAACCGGCTGGCCGTCACTCAAGTCGTCTTCGCCCCGGCTTTCGGCCTCTACGGGGACGTATTTTTTGAAGATGGGCAGAGGCGATTCCGAGAAGCCGTTGTAGGCAACTCCCGCTATGATACTCATTGCTAAAATGATGCTTGCTTGCATGATGAATTTTTTTAGTGTCACTTTTTAATTTCCTTGACCGGTCTCACGGCCCGCTTTGCCGCAAAACTACTAAACGATGAAATAAAACGGTTATAAATATAATATATGGTAGTACTTTTTTCCCTTCATGTCAATATGGAAAATTTTTGTTAACCCCCCATTTTTTCATGCTGCCGCCATCCGGAGCTAATATCGCTGCCTCTAATATTTTTTTTACGTTTTTTATTTCTATCGGTTTTGTAATTCGGAGATAAGGTCTGTTGATGGGATAACCCGCAGTAAGGGGTAGAGAGGATTTCTCCTGTAAAGTCCCAGGGTTTGTTCGTGCATGGCGGTTGAGTAGGTGGCCGTGCAATCCTCGATAAATACAGCTTTAAAATCATGGCACAGGGCATCCATTACCGTGGTGAGCACACAAATATTGGTGGCAATTCCGGCCACCGCGCAAAGCGTGACCCCCCTTTCTCGCAGCCAGAGATGAAGACCGGTATCAAAAAAGGCCGAAAACCTCGGCTTGGGCAGCCAGAGATCCTCCTCCCTGCGATCAAGTTCATCGATAACCTCCGCTCCTGCTGTACCGGCAAGAGAATGAGGTTTCATGCGGGCCGTGAATATAAAGTCACCCTCATGAAAGGCATCGGTTGAAAAAACAATAGGGAACGATTGTTTTCTGAACTCGGCGATTAAATGATTAATGGGAGTTATGATCTGTTTTGCCGGTTGTGTGATGGGAAGTTTTTTCGATTCCACAAAATTATCCTTGACCATATCGATAATCAAAAGAGCCGGTTTTTCGTTATTCATGTTTTATTGTTATCATATCGGTGAATTCTTGTCAATTATGGGGAAAGATCCCAAATTTTCCATCAAAATCGCAAAACCCGTGTTATTTCTACGTTTTCGATGAAATTGGGCAGGGGCAAGCCCTACCCCTACAAAAATTGCTCATCTACTGAAACCCTGTAGGGGGGCGCCATATTGACTTGATTTTCTATTTTCACTAAAATGAAATATGAGACACAAAAAAAACAGGACTTACAGCGGTGCAGTGGCAATTCTCACCGGGGGAGCATCGGGGATTGGCCGGGCCTTAGGCGAGGCGTTAGCCGGACGGGGCTGCGAAGTAGTACTGGCCGATCTCCAGATCGACCTGGCTGAAGAAGTTGCCGGAAGAATTTGCGCTGCCGGTGGTAAGGCGGCAGCCTTTAAAGTAGATGTTACGGATTTTGCTGCCGTGGCAGAGGTGGTAAAAAAAACCGTTGAGCGCACCGGGCGATTGGATTACATGTTCAACAACGCCGGAATCGGAATCGGTGGGGAGGTGCGCGATTTCACTCTTGAAGACTGGAACCGGGTTATCGACGTCAATATACGGGGTGTGATTAACGGTATCCAGGCGGTTTACCAGGTAATGCTTAACCAGGGATTCGGACATATTGTCAATACCGCATCCATGGCCGGGCTTGTACCCATACCGGTACTGGCAGCGTATACGGCAAGCAAACATGCCGTAGTCGGGCTGTCCAAAGCGCTGCGCATCGAGGCCGTCGATTCAGGTGTGCGCGTCAGTGTTTTATGTCCGGGCGTTATTCGTACGCCCATCTTAGAGAGGGGCGGAAGATACGGTAAAATCCTTGAGGATATCCCCCAAGAAGCGCTAACGTGCATTGTAGAAAGAATGAGACCGATGCCCGCGGATATCTTTGCCCGAAAAGCGCTCAAAAAAATCGCAAAAAACAGGGCGGTTATTGTTGTTCCCGGCTGGTGGAAGATTCCCTGGTGGTTTAATCGCTTATCGCCCTCCTTCGGAATGTTTATAGGAGAAAAGTTCTTTCAACGCTCAAAAAAGGAAGTGGAGCGCTTTAAGAGCGATATACAATAGAACATTCAATATTCCCAAATTATCAGATAAGGAAA
>JAGLQA010000492.1 GCA_023137075.1 Candidatus Aminicenantota bacterium | reverse complement strand
TTATCCTTGGTGGGTGTGTTCAGATGTCTATCCAGACAATTGTACGTAACATTCATTATTCCGTCTTCAAACCAGGTATGTTCGATGACCCGTCCCTTGGTGTCCCATTTGTACTTCCGGGCCACCGTCGGTTTTTTTACCCAATCGAGTGTTTCTGCTTGTTCTAACCAGAATCCATCGGGATCATTAACTGACCGTTCGTACATCTCCTTGTACTTCGCCTCTTTGATGTGCGCCCGTTCAACTACTTCATTAGATGGAGGAAAAGTCCTTTTCTCATCCATTAGCGAGTCTGTTGAAATTGCTTGTTTTTTCTCTTCAGTCATTTTTATAATTCTCCTTTAGAATAAGTTTACTTTTTGACAATTGTTTAACATAAAGATTTATTGTTTAACAATTGATTTGACTTGTATTTATTTGTACCATAAATAGAGCCAAATGTCAATTATTTTTTTCGGAACGAATTAAGTTTTAAAAAATATATTTGGCAATATATCGGGCACAGTTTTTTCGGGATTCACCTTTTTAGAATTTCTTGAACCGGAGGTTAAATCGTCTCTGTATCCAGACCTTAACCTTAACACCGTCTTTTTGGGCCGGTTTAAATTTCCATTTTTTCACGGTTTTTAAAATATTGGTCTTAATATCACCGGGAGCACTGCCCAGGATCCTGATTTTATCGACATCTCCCTTCTCGTTTACCAGGATGGATGTCAGTACATTGATAATCCTGCCGGCATATTTTTTTCTTAATATATATGCTTCTCCCGGATTTTTACCCGCTATTTTTTCCGGTTTTACCGTAGCTTCAATAAAGGAGATGAGCTGCCCGGCTTCGACTCGCTGCGGCCCCTCTTCCACCTCCGGAGCGGTGTCTACCGTTTTACCCGTATCTTCTTTGACAGGTTCGGCCTGTTTTGTCTCTGTTTCCTTCGGTTTTTCCTCCGGTTTCTCTGCTGCCGCTTTTTTGTTTATTTGATCGCGGATTTGTCTCTGTTTCTCCATTTCCTTTTTTCGCCGATCCTGGTATTCTTTCTTAATTCGGTCTAATTCTTCCTGGCGTGCCTGCTTTTCTCCTTCCGTGGTGGCGATTTTTTCTTCGATATTTTTTATCTGTTCCTGGTGTTTTTTCTTCATCGCTGCCAATTGCTCCTGACTCAATTGTGCCTGCCGGGCCACTTCATCCTGCTGAGCTTTTTTCGTTTTGGTCATATTAATATAAAGGAAGGCGGCGATTGCCACGGCCACAACGGCAATAAAAACGGAAAACAACAGGACTTTCGATTTGGCTTTCTCTTTTTCATCCAACCCGATTAAAATATTTTCTACCAGGGCATCATCCACTTCCTTGCGTTCTTCGCTTTTGACGGGAATCACATAAGCCAATTCATTTTCCAGGTCTCTTTTCTCCTCTTCGGCCGTATCTAAGTATAGTGAGTTCATAAAATATGCCAGGTTGAAGGTTACGGAGGACAACTCTTCTATCTTGAAGTGACCGGAGATAAAATCCTTAAATTCCCTGATATTGACAAACCGTTGGGCCGGATCGGGATTAAGCGTTTTTTTGAAAAAATAAATGATATTAGTTAAAAAATCTTTGTCCGACGAATGGATATGCTGGGTAAAAGCAATATTAGAAAACTTGGATTCAAAATCCTCTTCCGGTAAACAGGAGAAATAATTCCCCGTTAAAATTCGATAAATAATGTAGCCCAGGTGATAGATGTCGGATTGCGGTATGGGTTTCTCTTTTCTTAAGAATTCCGGGGCTATCCAGGCGCCGTACTTTTTCACCATTTCCGAAAAAATCTCATCATCCTGGTTAAGATAGGGGAAAATACCGTAATTTTTCAAAAAGATTTTGCCGTCATAATCAACGATAATATTATCGGGAGTTAAAAAACCGTGGAAGGATTTCTTCCCGCTCACGACGATGGACGAACCGGTGTCGATTAAATCCGCTATTGCTAAAGCGATTGAAAAGGCCAGGTCAAAGTTGATGGCAGCGTTCTTCTTTGACGCGTCCTCAAGAACCTGTTCAAAGGTTTGTCCCTGCAGTAAGGGGTAAACCAGGGTGGTTTTATCTTCCCTTACTTCTATCCGCTCCGGGGAATACAGGTTGGGAATATTAGATTTTTTAATTCCCTCTAATAAAATTTTGATTCTCTTCCATACGGACGGATTCCTGGCAAGGAAGGGATGAACGACAGTCAGCATTCTATGCCGTGACGGTTTATTGTCCTTGATTTCACCTGCCCTGTAATTTGTCCCGATTGAATCACTGCCCAAATTCTTAAAAATTACATAGTTATCCATTAATTTGTATTCGCTCATTTTATACCTCACTCATTAGTGTAAATCACCTCACTTAGTATATAGAATTTTCTCTTAAATTTCAATAGAAAAAAGCATATTTTCATGATATAATTCACTTTTTATTAATACCCCGGCACAAGCTGGGGAAAGTAACAGGATCGCCCAAAAGGTAAATGAAAGGCCAGGCATGATTGTAGCGATTAATGACATGTGCGAAATTTCGCGATTTGACATTTTGAAATTTGAAAGTTATAATGCACCGGATGCCACTTAACGTAAATTTATAAAATATGGAAGAAATAATTTATCCCGATAACATAAAAAATAATTTTTTGCAGGTTATTCAAAATAATATCGGTAAAATCGAAAAAACCTTTCACTTAAATGTCGCCCTGCGGGGTAATAAAATTATGTTCGACGGGGACCACCGGTATAAAAAGAATTTTAAAGAATACATCAATCATATCCTCCAATATTCAAAGGATCATCATACCATGAACGAGAGTGACTTAGATATGAGCTTAAGCATGATTCGCGAAGGCAATATCGAATCCATTAAAACGGAATTAGGTAAAAAGATTAAAATTAAAATCCTCGGGAAAGAAATATATCCCCGGACATTCAACCAGAAAAAATACCTGAAAGCGATTTCAAAAAACGACCTGGTTTTCGGTATTGGCCCGGCCGGAACAGGAAAAACCTACCTGGCCATAACCATGGCCCTGCAATATTTACTAAACAAGAAAGTGGAACGAATCGTAGTAACCCGGCCTGTAGTTGAAGCCGGGGAAAAACTGGGTTTCCTGCCTGGAGATATTCAACAAAAAGTAAACCCCTATTTCAGACCGATCTATGATGCTCTATATAATATAATCGGTTTTGAAAAAACGGGCGAATTAATCGAGAAAGAGATTATCGAGATTGCTCCGCTGGCCTATATGAGAGGGCGCACAATCGATAACGCTTTTCTGCTTTTAGATGAAGGGCAGAATACCCTGAACTCCCAGATGAAAATGTTTTTAACCCGGTTCGGTCAAAATTCAAAAGTGGTGGTTACGGCCGATGTATCTCAAATCGATCTCCCGGATCCAAAAAAGTCGGGAATTTTTACAGTGATAAAAATTTTGAAAAACATCGAGGGGATAAAAGTCATTAATCTGACGGCCAGGGATGTCGTCAGGCATCCCTTAGTTCAACGAATCATAGAGGCCTACGAAGGGAAGAAAGACGATGTTTAAACTGAAGTTTTTAAAAACTCCCAAAGCTCAGGCAGCGAACGGCAAAGGAAAAAGGAGAACATCGCTTTTCACTCTTCTTGTCGGGCTGCTGTTTGTGACTGTCCTGTCATACCTGCTCTACATCCCTCAGCAAAAAACAATCGTCGATAGCGACCTAAAGGTGGGGGATATTGTAGAAGAAGATATTGTGATTAAGAAAGATATCACCATCGAAGACGAAGAAAGTACCGGAAAAAAGAGAGAAGCGGCTGTCGAGGCTGTTGTTCCGACCTATGAATACTATGCCGAGAACCGGACCAGGTCTCACGATTTGATAAAGGACTGGTTCGTACTTATCAAGCAATCCCGGAAGAATTATGTAAAAAATAGGAGTTCTAAAAAACTTTCCACTATAAAACAAACCATCGAGAAACAATTCGGCTTAGATATCCGCTTAGAAATTCTCAGGGATATTTTAAGTTCCAATATTTTTAATGAAATCGACCTGAACGAACTGCTGAAATTTTCAAAATCGCTGTATGAAAAAAAAATTATCACCTCCAGGATCGGAGTAAGAAGGAGTAAACAGGATACAATTAAAATCTCCACTACGGGGGCCGAACCGCTTATTTTAAAAACCGGAAATCTCTACGATCTGAAAGAGGCGAAAATTGCTTTAAACGATTTCCTGAAAGGACAAAAAATGCCGGTCAGGGAGCGTCTTACCATAGCCCCCATTTTGATGGAATTTGTCGACGTTAACCTGTCCTATTCAATCAACCTGACTCAAGAAGAGGAGTTACGAGTGGCGGCCCGGGTTGACCCGGTAATTATCAAATTGAAATCGGGAAAGTTGATCTTGAGAAAAGGTGATGAAATCACAGCAAAAGATCTACGAATCATTAAACTGATTAGCGAAGCGGAAAAAACCAGAGAACTCAGATTACCCTTTTTTTTTCTGATTATGGCTATCCTGATTTTTCTATCCCTTTTCGGGCGAAATTTTTTCAAAAAATGGAAATCGGACAGTTTAAACAGGGAGAGACTGCTTGTCGTTACCGGGGCTACCCTTATTATCAGTGCCGTTGTTTATAGGCTTTCTCTATTCCTGCTTCCCTTAATATTGAAAAATATTTCTATTATCGAGTTCAATTATAATATAAAAAGTATCTATTACGCCATTCCCTTCGGAGTAGGGGCGCTTATTATTGCCTTTACTTTTACCCTGCAAAGCGCGGTTCTTTATTCTTTTGTTAATTCGATAATCGGCGGCATTATCTGTAACTGGGATTTCAGGATCGTTTTATATGTCTTGTTAGGTAACCTGACCGTATGTTTCGGCCTTGAATACTTCCAACGGTTGAAACGATCTCCCATTATTAAAACCGGTATATTCTGGTTAATGCCGGTCAACATTATCATTATCGTACTTTTTAATTTGACCGAAGCAAATATAAATTTAGAATTAATCACCATTAATGTTTCAATGGGAATTTTATCCGCTTTCATGGCCCTCATCCTGGCAAACTTTATTATCCCCATCTGGGAAATCATCTTTAACCTGATTACCGAACTAAAACTGATCGAATTAGCCAACCTGAACCTGCCGATTTTCAGGGAGATGCTGGAAAAGGCCCCGGGCACTTACCACCACTCCCAGATGGTGGCCTCATTGGCTGAAGCAGCCGCCCCCGATTTAGGACTGTCTCCTTTAATGCTGACCACGATGGCCCTGTACCACGATATCGGAAAAATAGATAACCCCCATCTTTTTACCGAAAACCATACCATCTACAGCAACCCCCACAATCATTTTTCTCCCAGGGAAAGCGCGAAAAATATAATCGCCCATATCCCCGACGGGTTGGAACGGGCCAACAAGATAAAATTACCGGACATTGTTCAGGCTGCCATATCCCAGCACCACGGCACCAAAATGGTGCGTTTTTTTTACGATAAAGCCCGGGAGATGTCATCCATCGACACCGAGGATTTCGATGAAACTGCCTTCCGGTACCAGGGAGAGAAACCCCGGATGATCGAAAGCGCCGTCATTATGCTGGCCGACCAGGTGGAAGCGGCTTCCAAGAGCCTGGCCTCACCAACCGAAGAAGAGATTAAAAATGTGATCCAGGATATCATCAACGCGAATATCGAAGAGAACCAATTCGATGAATGCGAGGGCTTAACCTTCAAAGCCCTGAATATTATCGCCAGCAGTTTCCATCAGAAACTTTTTTCCATCTACCATATGAGAGTTTCTTACCCGGGATTTAATTTTAAGGATAAAAAAGAAAACAATAAAAAATGATACAAATCATAAACTTTTTTCAAGACTCTGCCCGAAAAACGGAACCGCCGAAAATCGATAACGCTTTTTATTTAAGTAAATTGGAAAAAATCACGAAAGAATTAGGCGTCAACGGTGATTTTGTCATTAAATTGGGAGGTAAAGAAGAAGCCCGGGAATTAAACAATAAATATCTCAAGCGGGATTACCCGACGGATGTATTGAGTTTTCCCTTTAATGAAGAACTGCCCGGGGGATTTTACCTTGGAGATATATTTATATGCTTGCCCATCGCGGAAGAACAGGCCGAAGAAAACAAAATAACGGTACAGGAAGAAATGTTGAGATTGATGATCCACGGTATTTTGCATCTCACCGGCCGCGACCATGAAACCGACAAAGGCGAAATGAACCGACTCCAGGAGAGATTGGTGAAGTTATATCTTCACCGGGATCCGTAATATGTCCTTTTTTTTCGGAACCGCGGGCTGGAGTTATAAAGATTGGCAGGGTACTGTCTACCCGGAGAAAATCCCCGCCGGTTTTAACCACCTGCAATTTTTGGCCCAAAATTTCGAATTCGTCGAGGTGAATACCACCTTTTACCGCGTCCCTTCCTTAAAGCTAACCACCGGCTGGGTAAAAAAAACCGAAAGCCTACCGGGTTTTACCTTCTGGATCAAGATTTTCCAGGATTTTACCCACAGGCGAGTCATCAAAAACGAGGATGTGGAGCATTTCAAACAGGCGATTGCCCCGCTGCAAAACGCGGGAAAATTGGCCGGTCTATTGGCCCAATTCCCCTATTCCTTCAAATTGAATTCCGAAAATTTTGCCTATTTACGTAATCTGACTCGTATTTTTTCAGAGTACACCCAGGCCGTGGAATTTCGCCACAACAGTTGGAATCACCGGGATGTGCTCGATCAATTCAACCGGAACAACATTATCTATGTCAATATAGACCAGCCGGTCATTTCGCTGTCCCTGCCCCTGACCGCGCACCGAACCCACCCGGAGGTGTCTTACTTCAGGCTGCACGGCCGCAATTACAAATCCTGGTTTTCCAATGAAGGGCGGGACGCCCGTTACAATTACAACTACAGCACGTTGGAGCTCAACAAAATAGCGGAAACCATCAAAAAACTGAAAGCGCAGGCCAAGAAGATATTCGTCGCAGGCAACAATCATTATAAGGGCAGCGCGGTAAAAAATCTCATCGAATTAAAAAAGATATTAAAAGAATAACCTCTTT
>JAGLQA010000491.1 GCA_023137075.1 Candidatus Aminicenantota bacterium | reverse complement strand
AAAGGAAAAATAAATAATTTTTTGGTTTAATTGCTGAATGAGGCAAGTGCAAATGTGCATGCAAATGTGCACGGTGCATGACTTTATGACTTTAGGTCTTTTTCCCCCAAACGATTTTCCTAGCGTTCTCGACGCTTTTGGGCATCCTTATATAACTTGGGGAGCGAGGACAATTTTAAATCAGCAAAAGCCTCCATCAGACTGATCTCTGAATATTTAAGACCACCTAAATCTTTCAAACGAACCAGCAGTTCACCTCTTATTCTCTTACCATTAACCGTGTTGACTTTCAATTCATCTATCGTCACTCCTATTTTTTTCTCAAACTCCATAATAATCTTTTCGATGGGTTCAAAACGATTATCATCGATTCGCTTCATTCCATCTCCAAAATTCCTTTCTCGGCGATCAAATCGCGAAATTGCGGTCTCCAAGAAATTTTTTCCTCCCAATAGCCCACCATACCTGCTCTGACGAACCGGCAACTCCGTTGAATCCATTGTAGTAACAAAGGTGAGAAACTCTCTTTCGCTCTCAAATAGTTTGTTGACAAATTCGCTATCAACGATGCCGTGAATTTGGGTGATCTGCTTTGAAAAATGATGATTTGCACTGCTCCAGGGATAGTCTCTAAAATCCGGTACGATACCTGCTCTTACAGGATTTAATAACACATAACCAATGGCGGTTTTCAGATACGAATCATCCTGGATTAAAGTAGATTTGAAGCGACTCTGAAATACATATCCTTTTTCAGAAACCAACATTCTATAATACTTCCCGTATTGACCATTCAGATGGCGGAAGAATTCCGACATCTTTCCACTGCTATTTTCCAGTATAAGATGGTAGTGGTTTTGCATAATGCAATATGCCAGGATGCGGATTTTGAATTTGTTTGAGCTTTCCCGGAGCAAATCCAGGAATTGGGACTTGTGTTGGTTTTGGGTAAATATTTCTTCTCCGTTGATTCCGCGATTCATAGCGTGGTGATAAGCGCCTTCAAAAGTCAGTCTTACTCGTCTCATACCGATAAGAATACCACAATAAAGTCATAAAGTCATGCACCGTGCACATTATTCACGACCCCAAATATTCCTGCAGTGTGATGTGCTGCTTGATACCGGGATCGATCCAGAAAGGTTTTTTTCTGACCTGCCATCCTTGAGATTCACTAATAGTGCATTTTTGCGTGAATTTTGGTAGTACCCTCATTTGGTTTGTAAGCATCAAAAAACGTACATCTTTTAAGAGATGTATTTTATTTGACACTTACAGATGATTTCCCCAATCGTAAGGTCCGTACATGACTTTAGAGTAAGTTTGTTTATCAAAGAGGTCCTGAGCGTTCATTTTGGAAATTCCGTCATAGGTGCTGACCATGCTGTAGATATTGCCTTTGCCATCGGATATCCCTATGTGATAGAAACCGGCAGCGTTATTCTTTGCCCATCCTATGCCTATGGATAGATAACCCGCAGGTATTAAGGTTTTTCTATTCCATACTTTAGGATTTTTAATTAAGTCATGTTCGCTTATGGACATTACTATGCGGTAAGTGGGTTTGAATCCCTTAGCAATTAGTTCTTCAGTGGAAGCATTGATATTTTTTTCCCAGAATTCATCGTCTACATCTAAATCATCAAAATTAGCGTTGAGTTTTTGATCGCCGGCGATATAAGCGATATAGCGCACGAACTCATAGCAGTTCATCTCTCGCGCTTCATACAATTCATCCAAGGTGCCAACTTTTGCCATTTCCTCCTCTTCTTGATAAACAAAGGTATTGCCGAAGCTTTGATAGATTTGCTCTACTGTTGAGAGTAAATCTCTTTCCCCTTTAGCCTTCTTAACGATCGTCCTCACCACTGAGAGAACTAGATTTATTCTCTTAGACCGGATAGAGACGCTATGATCATTATTGAGTTTTATTAGGCTGTAGCTGCCTTCCAGAGTGTTGGCATCAGTCTCATGATTTAAATCAACTTCACCCCGGTAATACCATATTCCATCGCTGCCTTTTATGCCGTTTGTGCTTAAAACCCTTAGGCGATCCTCCTTGCTGGAGTTGGAAAGTTCTTCCTGAGGTATATATCTTATCATTTTAACTTTACCAGTATCATAGATAGCACCTTCAACTTTCCAAGAACCTCCTGATGAGATTCTGGTAAATTCGCCTTCCAGTAAGGCTCCTTCTTGTGTGAGATCGAGGATTAAATCCAGATCATCCTCTTTGTGCCATACTCCCTCTATCTCAGGTGTGGTTGCAGTATATGCAGCTGTTGGTATTTCCTTAAACATTTCCCCAGGCCAGGTAATATTCCAGTGGCGGCTACCTAAGGTATGGTGGGTTCGAAGGAAATATATCCTTTTCTTGGTTGGTATTCGAATCTTTTCCCAATCGTAATACCTACCCTCTTGCATCATCGTTGTGCCGTCAGGAAACGAGACCTCAATCTTATTTACTGTTTTACGTACGTTTTTAAACTCTGTCTCGCCAGAAACACTGGAAAAGACATCAGTATGTTTTGTAATCTCTCCCTTTAGTTCGATGACAGCGAAGGGCCCTTGCCGAAATATTCTCGGGCTAAAAGTCCATTGGAAGTCTTTTATTACCTTTTCTTCGGAGTCATGCCAGATTTCTCGGTGTGATTGCTGAGGAAGATAGAGGTGAGATTGATGTTGGGCTTTTGCCTTTAAAGGGCACAGAGTAAGGAAGATAATCAGTCCTAATATGGTTAAACCAAATCTTCCTGAAGAACGCAGTGAATTAGTAGACCTTAATGCTTTAAATATAACTCCAGTAGTTGTTAAATAGACTGTAAGTTGACCGAGCATAAGTGCTGAAGAAATGCAATGAACTGATAGGAAAATCGTTTTCTGTCTTCTTTCCATCTTGGGACGGAGTTTTACTTTTTTACTTCTTGGCATCTTTATTAATTGCATCACGGTACATCTTTCCCCGTGAATTAAATTTGACATCAGTAAATATCCCGAATTCCTTTATCTCCCTGTAGGTTAAGCCTCCTCTATCTTTTAAATTTATTAACTAAATGGGGACGCCCATTATAACCACTGGACATTACATGATGAATTGCACCCTCATATGTAATCCTTGCTTGTCTCATACTAATAGTATATCACAAAAAGTAAAAAAGTAAAACTCCGTACCTCATCTCATTATGACATTCTTATTTCTCTTTCTTTCTAACAACCGACAGCCAAATCAAAATATGAAATAGTCTATCCGAAGCGTTGCGACCGAAAAACTTTTTCTTACCGAATCCATGTGCAAAATCATTTCGTAAATTCATCCCAAGTTTTTCTGTAAGCACTAATTTAAAATAAAATAGGACATTGTGTCCACTTTTTGAAAAAACATTTTTAAATATCTGGTCATTTTTTAGCAATCCTCCAAGCAGTACATTATCATATCCATCTAAATTGTTTGGTTTCAAAATTATTCCATCGCAAATTTTAATTAACTCCCTAATCCCGCTTTCAATTAACGGATTGAAGAGATGTGAGGAAACAAGATAATCATTATCCCAATATGTAGAAATTGCTCGTTTCAGATAGTCCTTATTTTCATTTTCAAAAATCACAGACTTTTCAAAATACTCAACAATTTTTTCTTTAGTAAATCGCTTTTTTAGTTCGTCCATTGTGAGCGAGAGGAAAAATGAACCAAATTGTATATATTGCAAAGCGTAGCTTTGAAAATGATTGTCATAATCTTCGTTCAATGTGGAAAGTTTGGCAATCGGTACGCCGTCATCTGAAATGATTTGTTTAGTACATAAAAACTGTATTGGATGTTTGCTGGAAATATCATCCAGTTGTTTTTTTACAGCATCTTTTTTCGGTAAATGGTTTATAGCTATTTTTGCCATTATCATTTCCAATTCATCATTTTGATCTTTGGAAGGTACCCCAAAAATTGATTTCAAAAAACTATCAATATCCTCTTGTTTGATTTTTGTTTCCACAGATATTTCTTTCAAAGACTTGTTCCAATCTAAATCAAGTTGCCCAATTTCTTGCGAAAGTCTTTTGTTCGCTTTCTCTGCTTCCGCAAAACGATTTGCATATTTTCTGTATATCTCGTGTATTTGTTCATACGCATGCGTTTTTAACAATGCATCAGAATTTGAACGCTCATTTGTTTTTAGTGAATTCTCCAAAATACCCAAAACACGCATGAGATTTTCCTCGTCTTTTTCGTTTGCGTAATATTCCGCAAGCAAAGAAACGGCATTTTCTGTAAGCCATGGATTTTTTTCTACTCTTTCTAGTCTTTCTTTAATGGCGTTTATTAGTTCGTTTTTTTCTTTGTCTTCAAGTATGATTTTTTTCGCAAAATCTAAAATAAACCATTTGAAAGCAAAGCCCCAAAGCCCTGGCTTATCGTCTATCGCAATATCTTTTTCCAATTTTATGATTGTGTCTTTTACTTTGGATATACGAATTTGATCGTTTGTTTGTATCGCTAAAATCAAAGCTCTTTTGATTTTTTTTTTGCAATCCAAAGGATCTGCGAGAGATTTTTCGCAAATTGTGATATTTGAATCTATAACAATTTGAAATAAATCAATGTCGGCATTCTTACCCAAAGTCTTTGGCGAAAAATCAACAACTAAATCCGCATAGCGTGATGACAAAATATAGTTTTTACTTTCCTTTGCTCTTTTTACCCAATATTCCAGCATTTCTTGATCCACTCGCTTAATGCTCGGATATTCAACCATTTGTCCTTCTTTGTTTGGCCAAACAAACATTGGTCCATGATAAGTTTCCCAGCCTGAATTATCATTTGGATAATCTGCTATAAAATCAAAAGCCATTTGTTCCGCCATATCCTCATTTGTTGGTTCGTATTCCTTATTCTTTACGAGAATATTTTTAATTTCTTGTGCAATGTTATGTTCGCCATGAAAAGAAGCAAGAGATTTTTGCTCTTGTTCCAAACTTTCCAGATATTTTTTAACTTCGTTATTAAGCATATATCACAAAATTATTTATCCATTCTTTGTTTGGCGATTTTTGTATACTCCTTATCTTGCTCAATCCCAATCCAATCTCGCTTATATTTTTTGGCAATATAAGCTGTTTTTCCGCTTCCAAGAAATGGATCAAACATAACATCACCATTGTTGGAACTATCCAAAATAATCCTTTTTAGTATTTCTTCTGGTTTTTGCGTTGGATGCAATGACTGATAGGAAAATCGTTTTCTGTCCTCTTAAATTCTTTGTTGAAAAATCCACAATATTTGTTGAAAACATGGGAAAATTGTGTGGAAATTATGTGTAAAACTTTCCCAAATTGATAATAATTGAAATATTTGAATGATCTGTAGATATCAGGAAATGAATAAGCTCCCGCCGTTAGGCATGCCTGGCTAAACGAAAATTTAATTCCTGCTTCATCTCAATTCAAGATCAGATCTTCATTTCAGCTGATTTTCCGGCTCTTTCTAATTACTCGAAAATTATAAATAGCATAGATAAAAAATAAAGTCAAAGGAAAAATAAACAATTTTTTGGCTTAATTGCTGAATGAGGCAAAGCAAAGGATTACATTTCTATTGATTTAAAGTCTATTAAGGTCGACGGAGTTTTATTTTTTACTTTTTGTGATAAAATACCGAACATTGGGGATCAGTTCTTGACCCCTAATTTAGCCTGACTTAGAAGGGATTCATAAACCTTTTCTTGAGCGCAACAGGCGTTTCTTCCGGTCTGCCCAATTCCGGGTCGGTCACATTTTTCACCTTGACATGCAAAAATGAAAGCCTCGGTTGTTGATTCCATTGGGCAACAAAATCCCGGATATCAGCGGCAGATTTCACCATGGCCACGCTGCGGTAACGGCAGGCCCGGGCTGCTTCCGATAGATTGACAAGTGATGAAACAGCGGCCTGTCCGCCCGTGGACTCATAGGTTTCATTATCTAAACAAATGTGCAGGAATTTCTCCGGCTGGTAATAACCGATAGTCGCCAGTGTGCCCATATGCATCAACACTGCGCCGTCCCCATCGAATACAACCGTTTTTTTACCGGTTTTTTTGTAATAACCAAAGGCGATCGAGCTGGTACAACCCATGGAACCGACCACGTAAAAATTGTTATTCCTGTCGCGCAGTTTGTAAATCTCCCGTGACGGTTTCCCGGTAGTGGAAAATATGGGGGTGGTATCGTCTATTTCTTCAAGGATAACGGATATGGCTTCTTCACGTGAAAGCAGCGTTTCATCCTGCTCCCGGGAAATTTTTTCTTTTTTAAAAATCCCTTTTTTACAGATGATGGCCCCCACCCTGTTTTCTTTCCTGATACGTGTGATTAAATCGCTGATCTCCACCCTGCGGCTATCCGGGTCGGCTCCGGCAACCACAACATCCACATCGAAAATCTTGAGCAAATCGAGCAGGGTTTTGCCGCTCCACAAATGCTGCGGCGCGTCGTTCTTGCCCGGCTGCCCTCTCCAGGAGATCACTAAGAGGGTCGGAAATTCATACAATTTTTGCAGCGAACTCAAGGGGTTAAGCGCATTGGCCAACCCGTCATTCTGCATGAATACGGCCGGCACGCGACCAGCCAGGGAAATCCCGCCGGCGATTCCCATTGCTTCTCCTTCATTTCCGGCAATGATATAGTGTTCATTTGTTTCCAAATAGGCGATGACCTCCTTAAACACGGAACAGGGCACCCCGGTAAAATCGTGAATATCATTTTCTTTTAACAAATCGATGAAATCTTTTGCCTTCATTTGGGTTACTCCATTGACTGCAGGTTGATCAAATAGGTCAAATCTTCGATGCTGTCAATATCTTTCCATTTGCCTTTAAAATATTCAAGAAATACCTCATGTTTTTTTCCAATCAAATGATTGATAAAATCATTTAGATCCCACTTTTTCAGCACTTCCGGTCTTTTCTTCTCTAATTCCGTCATCTCTTTGTAAAAAATACCCGAGCCCCTCTCGCTTAACTTCAAGATACCGATAAATTCACCATTAACATCTCTTGAAACTTCTTCTTTTTTCAGAGACCGGATATTTTTAACCCGGCAAATATTATCCTTGCCAAATTCCTCCGAATAAGATATTCCACCTTCCACTAAGTCCTTCACCTGGTCAAGGTGATATTGTATGGATGGATCCACTGCCAGAACAATATCTTCATAATTGATCATCAGTCTTCTCAGAATATCTTCTTCGAATAAAACATCGCCGAATAACAGGATCAAATCCCCGAAAAAGGCCTCCTTGGCCTGGAAAATCGAATAAAGCAAACCGTATTGGGAATACTTTTCATTAACTATGTATTTCAAGTTAGGCAGGTTTACCGCCTCTTTCTTAAATCCCACCACAACACCGATATCCTTTATATCCCTGCTATTCAGGGTTTTGATAATCTTTGACAATATGGTATCGCTGCCGATCTTTATCATGGCTTTCGGCCTATCGTCGGTTAATGAACCGAAATTGGTTCCTTTCGACGCAGCCAGGATGATACTTTTATAAGACTTCTTCTTAGGCAGGTACAGATCTTCCGCTTCCTTGTATTCAATCACATTCTGGATCCGGAAAATCTCTTTTACCGGGACAATTTTTTTCTGGATATTGATCAACGATTGTTCCTCATGGATCTGCCTGACAATTTTTTGCATATTGGTAATAGCTGCCCGCAGGGTATGGTTGGCCCATATCACGAGCGAAACCCCGTAATCTCTGAATTTTTGGGTAGGTGTTTGATAATACATGGTCGGTACGATGACCACCGGTTTCTTATTGTCCCAATGTTTTAAAAACAACTCGACTTCATCGAAAGAAACTATTTTGCTGTGAATCAGTATGGCATCGGCACCGGCATTTGCGTAGGCGTTGGCCCGCTTAATCGCCTCGTCTAAGCCCCATCCGGCTATTAAGGCTTCAACCCGGGCCACGATGACAAAATCGGGATCCTGCTGCAAATCTTTACCGGCTTTTATTTTACCGCTGAACTCATCGATATTCGCCAGAGGTTGTTTTTCGCCCCCGATAAAGGAATTGGTCTTGGGGAAAATTTTATCCTCGATACACACACCGGCAATATTTCGCTGTCCGAGTTTGGCAACCAGTCTCCGGAAACTGTTAAAGTTACCGAACCCCGTATCTCCGTCGAGAAGTATGGGAATCGAAGTCGCATCGGACATAAATTCGCACACTTCCAGCACCTGTGTCCAACTGGCTTCGTTATTGTCCCGGACGCCGAGAGCGGCGGAGATACTTAGTCCACTGGCCCAGATTCCCTTAAACCCGGTTTCTTCAACGATTTTCGCAGATAGGCCGTTATGAGCCTCCATGATAAACTCCACACCGGGGCTTTCTAACATCCGGCGTAATTGTGTGCTTTTCTTCATTTTTTCTCCTTTACCTAAGAAAGGTTAAACGCCAACATTCTGTCTTAACGTTTTCTCAATATACGAATTAAGACTTAAATTTTCTTTTTTTGCGTGTAAATTTACCTCACGGTGAAGTTCCGGTGAAATCCTTAAAACAAATTTTCCTGAGAAAGGTTTCTCCGGTTTTTTATTTCGTTCATTACACCAATCGAGATAATCATCGACAGAATCTTTAAAGGCGTTCTCAATTTCGGACACGGTTTTGCCTTGAAAAGTAATTACCGCCCTGGTATTGATGACCTCACCATGAAATGTTTTAGCTTCATCGTCATACACGACGTGCCCATAGTAACCTTTATATTTCATCATGGTCTTACTCCTGCATTTTCTAAAAACCGACGCATGGAAGCAACAGCGCCTTTGTCGGTCTCATCTCTTGGATGCGGCCTGTGGAAAACAGCATC
>JAGLQA010000490.1 GCA_023137075.1 Candidatus Aminicenantota bacterium | reverse complement strand
AGCATCCAGTGTCTTTCTATGCTTTTTATTCATCTAATATAGTACTATATTTTAGTATCTTTCTCAAGTAAAAAATAAAATTTTATTGTATTGCGTTTTGAGGAATGAAAATTGGAGAAAGGCAGAAATTTTCTACAACCGGCTAAAATCCTAATTTCAACCTAACGATTCCTCCGATTGCAAAACCCGGGTAATTGTGATATAAAAAACCATGGGATTAAAAACACAACAGCAGCCGCTCCACCTGGGTAAGCAAACTTACTTCGGCGAAGGGGCACTCCGGCAGGTAACGGGTATCATAAAGAATTATCGCCGCATTTTACTATTTAACGATCAAGCGGCGTTCAAAGCCTGCGGCGCAGAGGAATTCTTTCTACCTATTATCGAAAAATTCCCCATTCATATTTTATCCTATTCGGGTAAAGCACTTCCTCTGGAGGATATTCAACAATTATACGATAAAAACAAGCATATCCGGAACATCGATCTTATCGTTGCCGTCGGCGGCGGCACCGTCATCGATCTATCTAAGATTTACTCTCTCGCCTATTCCAACCGTTTGATCGATCTTGATATTATCCTGGGCGATAAAATTCCGGAGAATAAAATCGACCTGGTATTTATTCCTACCACGGCAGGCACCGGCAGCGAAGCCACCTCTTTCGCCGTGGTCTATAAAGATAAAAAAAAATATTCAATTCTACACCCAACGCTGCTGCCCAAATATACCATCCTGGATCCCGGTCTTCTAACATCACTTCCCGAAGAAATATTGAATGCCACGGTATTGGACGCCTTAGCCCAGGGCATCGAATCCATGTGGGCCGCGGGCGGTACAGCAGAATCCCGGGAATATGCGGGTATGGCCATTTCCAATATACTGGCAGGCCT
Source organism: Candidatus Aminicenantota bacterium (assembly GCA_023137075.1). Classification (GTDB taxonomy): domain Bacteria; phylum Acidobacteriota; class Aminicenantia; order UBA2199; family UBA2199; genus JAGLQA01. The sequence continues at coordinate 4,899 of JAGLQA010000490.1, read as the reverse complement.
CGCGGAAACGGAGCGGATGAAAAAATCGGAAGCCTTTCAGCTAGGGGCGCACTTCTCCGGGAAAGCGATCAATATTTCTAAAACCACCCTGCCCCACGCCATTTCCTATCCCCTGACCTCCCACTTCGGCATACCCCACGGCATCGCGGTATTTCTCACTTTACCCAAAATCGCGGAGTTGAATTACCATATTGCTGCGACTGCCATGCAGCCCGGTCTAAACCCGGAACAACACCGAAAGAATTTCCTCACGCTTTTTAAATTATTCGAGGTGCCGGATATAGCAGGCCTGACCGGAAAGTTTAAGAATATTATGGAAAAATTTAATGTCAAAACCCGGCTGAGGAACTACGGCTTAAAGAAAGATGACCTCTCAAGAATAGCGGAAAATTCGTATACAAAGGGGCGCAGCGATAACAATCCCCGGAAAATTGACAGAAAAACCATATTACAAACATTAGGAGAAATCTTTTGAAAGCACTCATCTTAGCATCCGGAACCGCCCAAAGGTTGAAGCCGTTAACCGAAAGAATTCCCAAGTGCCTGGTAAAGGTGAACGGCGACTCTATCTTAGACAGGCTGCTCAACCAGTTTTCCCAAGCAGGAATCGACGATGTGGTCATTACCACCGGTCCCTTTGAAGATAAAATAAAAGCTGCCGTCAAATCCTATTCAGAGAAATTGAATATCACGCTGGTAAAGAACGAAATATACGATCAAACCAACTATATATATTCAATTTTTAGGGCGAAAGCCGAACTGAATGACGACATCCTGCTGGCCCACGGCGACTTAGTCTTTGAAGATCACGTCTTAACCCGGCTGCTGTCGGCAAAACAAAGGAATGTGGTAGTCGTCAGGAAAAATTACCGCCCGCCAAAAGATTTTAAGGCCCAGATAAAGGATAACCGGGTTCTCAAAATCTCCACTAAAATCGACGGCCCGGACACCCATTTCTTAGCTCCGCTTTACCGGTTTTATAAAGAAGATTTCCAATTATGGTTAGACAAAATTATCGAGTTTGTAAACAAGAAAAATGTTCATTGTTACGCCGAGGACGCGCTCAATGAACTTCTACCCTGCCATATCGAGTTAAATCCCCTTTACATAACGGGCGAGATCTGTCTCGAAATTGATGACTTCGATGACCTGAAAGAGGGCAAAAAACTACTATCCGCCAAATAGAAATTCAGCCTTCACTCATTGGATATGAATTCCTGTTTGGACGGCTGAATGAATAATGTTACCGGGAAAAATTTTCATTTCTTCTGCATAAGATCGATCGCGAACGATAATATCCGCATCTAAACCGGATTTGGCACAAAGTCTCTTAATTTGCGATTGCAGCCCAATCAATATTTTTCTATCTATATTTTTACGTTGAACGATAACAAGGATATCGAAATCACTCTCTTCGGTATACTCCCCTCTATCCCTTGAGCCGAAAAAAATAATCTCTTTTTTATAGGGGATAACCTGGTTGATTAAGCGCTTAATTATCGAAATACCCTGTTCTTTTTCCATTATTTTTTTCCTCCCCTTATTTATAACATCAAAACCATTAATTATCAACTCTATAAGAAAATCATTATTCATTATCCCAAAATCCACCCGGCCAACTTCTGCCGGGGTACGCGCGTATTGATAATTCCGATATATTAGGGTATAATAAAAACTAAAGGTAAGCATGAAGAGAAAAAGAATTATATCGATTATGGTCTTTTTTTTTTGTTTGATGGCGGCAATAGGAATTACCGGAGTCTCAAAAACCACTCCATCCTTTATTAACGAAGTAAGAAATTCCATCGACCGTATTAAACCCTTTAAAGTTAATTTCACCCAACAGGTTTTTGACGAAGATCAATTGGAGATCGAGGAATCGGGAGAGATCGTATTTATAGACAGAAAAACATTAAAATGGACCTATTTAGACCCGGACTATAAGGTGTTCCTGTTGATAGGAGATGATTACAAATTTTACGACCAGGACAACGAACAATTAACCATCGGCAGAGTAACGGAAAAAAACCGCCAGTGGCTGTGGCAATTACTATTTTCACAGGAAATGGTCGATTATATAAAAACGGATAATCGCAGCAGGAAGGTTTATATAAAAAATGAAACCGATAACCTGGATATCGAAATCGAAATAAACAGTGAATACCTGCCGGTAAAGGCGATTCAGAAGGATCCCTCCGGTGTAATCATAGTCTATCATTTTAAGGATTACAAAAAGAGGATAACAATAACCGACGAAATGTTCACGTTAGAAGTCCCGGAAGGTGTAGATGTGGTAAGGGAATAGAGAATCTTATGAATGAAAACTTTTTGAGTGAGAAAATCGTAAAATGGTATTAGATGATGATCAAGTACTGATAAAAAAGATACTTGAAGGTAAAAAGTCATCGTTTGAGGAACTCATGAAAAAGTATAATAAAAAAATTTTCGGTTTCATCTTCAGGATGGTACGAGACGAAGAAATTGCCATCGAGTTGACCCAGGATTTTTTTATTAAAATTTTCAAGATTCTGGCAAAATACAATTTTGAATATAAATTCTCAACATGGGCCTACCGTATCTGCTACAACCTTGTAATAGACTATGTAAGGAAGAATCAAGCCTATATCGATTCGTTGGATGATGACAGTGTCTCCCAGAAACAAATGCTGAAATCCGAAAATTATGTCGCTGAAGATGGCTTCGATAAACTGGCAAAAGAGGAGTTAAAGGAGTATATCTGGGAGGTGGTAGACACCATTCCCGTTAAGTACAGGGAACTCATCCTGCTGCGATATTTGCAGGGATTAAAATATGATGAGATTGCCAGTATAACCGAATTACCCGTCGGTACGGTAAAAAATAGGATATTCAAGGCAAAAGAGATATTAAAAACGGAGATTGAAAATGATGGAATGTTTAAATAATGAAAAAATACAGGAATATATTAATGGCGAACTCACCACCGTTGAAAACGCGATGGTGAGAGATCATTTGATCATATGTAAAAAATGCAGGTTTGAGTACGAATACTATGAACGGCTCGAGAAATATCTTGAAGATCCGGTCTATATCAAGCCCCCCGAAGTAATTGAGAGAAATGTATTAAAGGCATTATTCCCCCGCATACCGGCGCTGTCCTCCGTATTGGCCCTGATTGCGGCCAGTTTTACCCTTATTATAACGTGGATATATATCTATTTCGACTTTGCCAACAACAGTATTATTCAGGCGCTGCAAATAACGTCAAGCAAGACCTCAAACTTCATTGCCTCTGTTATAAAAATTATTTCGACGATTTTTTCCGCGGTATACGCGATTTTTAAAATCATAAATGCGTTTATCGATGCGGTATTTAAGGTTAATATCGGGGTGGAAATAATCGGCCTATTAACCTTCATGATGTTCATTTCTTTTTTCTACCTGATCTCTCGCATAATTTTCAAAAAAATTAAAGGGGCAAATGCATGAAGAGAATCATATTTTTTCTCTCCGCAATTTCGCTTATGCCGTTAGTGCTGCTCTGCTCATCCAATTATAAATTTAAAAAAAAACTCACCGTACCTCAAAATGAAACCTACAAGGATAATGTTATCTCTTTAGGCGGCACCATCGATATACAAGGCAAACTTGAGTATTCGCTGATCCTGATCGGCGGAAGCGTAAAACTTGACGGCGAAGTGGGTGAAGACATTATCTGCTTCGGTTCTCAAATCGTAATCGGGGGGAAAGCCCGGGTTAATGGTGACCTGTATGTCATCGGCGGCAAATTAACCAAAGATACGAGCGCAAAATTGATGGGGGATTTTACTTACTTTCGCTTCGACCTGAAAAAAATCGAGAGTACATTGATACCTTTTCTATCTGATGGTAAAACCTTTACCTTTTTTAAAACCATCAAGATTATTCTCTGGTTTATTATCACTCTTATCGTCTTTGCCGTTGTTCCCAAAAAAATAATCCGTGCCGAAGCTTTATTAGATAAAAATAAACTCAAGATAGGAGCCGTGGGGCTATTATCCTTATTCTCCTTCATATTTTTATTGTTTGTATTTGTCCTTATGATTTTTATTTTAATCGGCATCCCCCTTCTTTTTGCCCTGCTCTTACTCTATTTTGCCACCTTCATATTCGGGCGCACCGTCATTTTTTATTATATCGGCAATAAGATCGCCGATGGATTAAAATTAAAAAATATTATGCCGGCACTGTTCATCCTCTTTGGAGTGATTGTGTACGGCTTGTTGAAATTTGTTCCTGTCGTAGGTCCCGTTATCCTGCTTATTATCAATCTATTCGAGATCGGGATAGGAGTCGGATTTATCCTCCGGAAAAAATTGAAATTAGTAAAGGAAGAACAAATGCAGCTACCTCCCATAAGAATTTAACGGAAGATCCGAACCCGGGAGAAACTAAGCATCCGGTGAAAAAAAAGATTTTGGTCGCCATACTGATCTTGTTTCTTATAAGCGCCACTTTTTTACTTACCGACATCTACATGCTATTTTTAAATCCTCTTGCCGGGGGAGAAGAAATCGACAGTAATTACGGCGACCTGATCCTGGTTTTAGGCGGTGGCTTAAAGCGCGGTTATGAAATCGGTTTCAGCACTGAAGAACGGTTAAGCCTGGCAGTCAGGTTGTACAAACAAAAAAAGAGAGTGATTGTTATTTCCGACGGTAGTTTATACAAAGGAAGTCCGGCAATCAAAAAATTTACACATTATCTCTTCCGGAAAGGCGTAACGCGGGGGCATATCAAATATGAAGGGCAAAGTCAGACCACCTATGATAATCTTCTTTATGCAAAAAATCTGTTAGAAAAGGGGGAATTCAAACAAATCATCGTATGCACATCGCCATATCATCAAAAAAGGACAAAGATGATCCTGGCCCATCTAAA
>JAGLQA010000049.1 GCA_023137075.1 Candidatus Aminicenantota bacterium | reverse complement strand
AGGTTATTAATAATAAATTATTTTGTTCTTAAAATTAGGAGAAAAAGATGGTAATTTATGTTTACAAAATTATTTTCATTGCAATCTTCGCTTTAATCGGTTATACCTATCCACCCTTTTACGGTACGACAAATCTTATGGGAGCTGTTATCGGGGGTGGATTCGCTTTGGGTCTTGTTTTGCTTACATTGAGAATCAAAAAAACCGAGTTAAAATATCTATGGGCTGCTGCCATCGGTATTTTGGGCGGAGTGTTGATCGGCTGGGTTCTGTTCCAAATGCTCAAGTTGACTGCGATTTCATTTCATGCCTATGTTTACTTCAAAACCCTGTTTTTATTCGGGTTTCCCATAACCGGCCTTTTTATCGGGATAAACAAACCCAACATGTTTTCTCCCCTCAATATCAGGGAATTTTTCAGGGGAAGCAGTGCGTTTACCGATTCTTTTATCGTTGATACCAGCGCCATCATTGACGGACGGATCGTTCCGATTACCATGTCCGGTTTCATTGAAGGTGAGATTATCATTACCCAATTTATTCTGGCTGAACTGCAGGCAATTGCCGATTCCAATGATCCTACCAAAAAAATCAGGGGAAAAAGAGGCCTTGAGGTGATTGAGCAACTCAGAAATAATACCCAGATATCGGTTACTATCCTGAATAAAAATATTGCCGGCATCAAAGAAGTCGATCAAAAGATTGTCGTGCTTGCCAAAGAACACAATTTTAAAATTGTTACCAATGATATTAACCTGAGTAAAATCGCGAAACTGCAGGATATCAAAGTATTAAATGTGAATGAACTTGCATTCGCACTTAAACCTATCGTTTACCCGGGAGAACACCTGCGGGTGTTGATCAGTAAAGAAGGGAAAGAAAAGAAGCAGGGTATTGCCTATTTAGAAGACGGCACCATGATTGTCATCGATGACGCGAAGTCCGACATCGGCAGAAATCTGAACATTGAAGTCACATCTGTTTTACAAACCACCTCCGGTAAAATGATATTCGGCAAAAAACTCTATAATTAACCCGGAAATCTTAATAATATAATAATCAAGACTATGTTAAAGATACGTTCCGGAATCGGTTACGACATACATCGCATTAAAAAGGGGAGTAGGGGGCTCTTCTTAGGCGGCATAAAAGTCGCGGAGGACCTTGAATTTACAGCGCATTCCGATGGCGATGTGTTGATTCACGCGCTGATCGATTCACTTTTAGGCGCTGTGGGTGAGAAAGATATCGGCGAGCAATTTCCAGACGATGACGATCGCTATAAAAATATCAAGAGCGCAATATTACTGGAAAAGAGCGTCCGGATTCTAAAACAAAATCACTACGAGATAATGAATATCGATTGCGTTTTAATCGCGGAAAAGCCGAAAATAAGCCCCTTTAAAAACCAAATCAGGGAAAATATCGCCGCACTGCTATCGATCCCGATAGAGGATTTCAATTTGAAAGCGAAAACCAAAGAGAAGATAGAGACGGATATAGTGGGTAGGGGAGAGGCTGTGGAATGTTATTGTATCTCCCTGGTCAGGTATTCATTATAAATATAAACCATGCGAAAAATACCCTTGATTACAATCGTCGGTGTGCCGAACACGGGTAAATCGACCTTCTTCAATAGGATCATCGGTAAACGAAAAGCCTTAATCCACTCCGCGCCCGGGATGACACGCGATATATACAAGGTCGCTTTTTCCCTAAACGGCAGGCAGTACTATATCCAGGATACGGGTGGTTTTTTTATCGATGATAATATTATAACCTATGAAATTAACAAACGAATATTCAAGGAGGCACAAAATTCCGACCTGGTTATTTTCTTATTTGACGGAAAACGAGAGTTATTGGGGTATGAAAAGGACCTTTACTTAGATATTAAGAAGATTAACAATAACATTATCCCGGTTGTGAATAAAGTCGATAACCCGGATAAATTTATTCTGCCTCCATCCTATTATTCATTGAAAGTTGATTTTTTTTATACTTCAGCCGAACATGGTACCGGGTTTTACGATGTGATTGCTGAAATCGATAAAACCGTATCGCCGGTGGTTGAAAAATCTTTGTCTTTACCGGAAGCAACAACCGGTCCCCGCATCAGTATCACAGGTAAACCGAACGTGGGAAAATCTTCGTTAATCAACAAGATATTGAATGATGATTTTGTCATTGTCAGCCCGCTTCCCGGCACTACCAGAGATTCCATCGACTTAGAAATCAAACGAAACAAGAAGACCTTTACATTGGTCGATAATGCGGGAATTAGAAAATTACAAAAGGTAAAAGAGGGAACCGAAAGTGCGGCTGTTATTCGTGCTGGGAAAGACGTCAAGAATGCCGATATCATTATATTTGTTGTAGATGTTTCGCGAAAAATAGACCAGAATGATCTATTTATTGCCCGTAAAATCTTACAATCCGCAAAACCGGTAATCATCGCCTGCAATAAGTGGGACCTGGTCAAAGATAGGAGCGATGCCAATTCCCTGATCGATAAAATAAAAGGTAAATTTAATTTTTTTTATTTTGCACCGGTTTTTCTCGTTTCCGCCCTATCCGGGAAAAATGTGTTTTCTTTAATAGACCAGGTCGATTCCATTCACGAGAAATTAAGCGAAAAAATAAAAACTCCCTACCTTAATAAGATTACCCGGGATATCCTGAATGAGAAAAAATTATCCACGGAAACAAACCGGGTTTTCAATCCCAAGTATGTCTCCATCGAATCCTATCGACCCTTCTTTATCACCTTTCATACAAGTTCGAGACACAAATTAAAAACCTTCCATGAGCAGTATTTAAAAAAACGAATCACGGAAAAATTGGAACTTAAAGGGATTCCTATTTTTTTCAAAATCATTTCCAAATCGAAACACAGTAGTGCCCCGGGTAAGCGTTGATGATAAAATTGGCGATATTCGACATGGATGGCACCGTTTTTGAGAGCCATTTAGACTGGGAGAAAATACGCCGGGACCTCGGCATAAAAAGCAATATACTTAAAGAGATTTATCAAGATAACGGGGTAGATCACAAAAAATTAAAAAAGCTCGAAGGCTATGAAGAAGATAATACCTTAAAAACCGTCCCGATAAGGGGAATTTCCGATTTTCTAACTTTTCTTGAAACAAGAGGCATTACCTCTGTCCTGGTAACCAATAACAATAGAAAGAATACCGATTTCCTGTTGAACAGGTTTGATTTGTCTTTTGACTCGGTGTTGACCAGGGAGAAAAAAATGTGGAAACCATCTCCCGAACCTTTTCTTTTTGTGATGGAACGGTACCGCTGCAAACAGGAAGAATCCATTTCAATCGGGGACAGTCACTATGATGTGCTGGCCTCAAGAGAGGCGGGAATTAAAAATATTTTTATCATAAAAAACAAAAGACAACTAAAATTAAGCGATACCGGTAATATTGTTTTTTTTAGCGATTTCCTTGAGCTAAAATATGTCTTAAATGAAGCGTTTTCAATAGATTCTTCTTCTGAATAGGGGAGGGTGTGTCGACATGTCGACATCCGTAATAATTTAAAATTAAACCGCGTCCTGGGCTTGACAAAAGTAGCGAAATTGAATAAGATTACTCTTGTGGCTTTAATAAATTTTCGTGCTGCTTAAAAGGAGATAAACGTGGTAATTACAATTGCAAATCAAAAAGGTGGCGTTGGTAAAACGACAACTTCCGTAAATCTAACGGCCGCATTTTCACTCATGGGTCATAAAACACTTCTAATCGATATGGACCCACAGGCGAATTCGACTGTCTCTTTCATCGATCCGCATGAGCTGCACTATTCTATTTTTGACTTTCTTGAAAGCGGCGATGTTTCCTTTGATGACGTGGTGCAAAAGACAAATATAAACAGCCTGTTTGTTTTACCGTCATCCATATCGCTGGCAAAGTTAGAATCCAAGCTAATCAGTGAGATAGACGGTCATTTCCGGTTAAAGGATAAAATCGACAGTATTAAGCATAATTATGATTTTATTATCATCGATACGCCACCAACCTTAGGTATGATAACCATCAATTCATTGGTTGCCGCCACTCATTTATTAGTCCCGATACAGGCTTCCTATTTTGCTCTGGAGGGAACAGACGATCTGTTGGAAACCTATGAAAAGGTCAGGGCCAGAAGTAACCCGGATCTATCCATCTTAGGAGTGGTAATTACGCTTTACGATAAGCGAACCGTAATAGCCAAGGACAGTGAAGCCCATATCCTAAAATTATTTAAAGATAAGGTGTTTAAAACCTACATATCGCGGAATGTCCGTTTGGAGGAGAGCCCGGCTTACAAAGAGTCGATCTTTACCTTTGCCCCGAATTCTAAAGGGGCCAAGGAGTACCGGCAATTGGCTGAGGAGATTGTAAAGAATGCCTAGAAAGGTTGGATTACCGGATTTTGTGAAATCGAAATATGACAATCATCTCGTTGAAGAAATAGCCTCACGAAATCACACCTCGGTCATTCGAAGTATCCCGCTAGAAAAATTAATACCCAATGAACAACAGCCGCGCAAAGATTTAGGTAATTTAACCGAGTTAGCCGGATCGATAAAAGAGAAGGGTATCCTGGAACCCATATTGGTTCGGCCTAAGAACGGTCAATTTGAAATTATAGCCGGGGAGAGGCGTTTCAAGGCCGGAAAATTGGCCGGATTAAATGAAATACCCGCTATTGTTTATGACATTGCCGATAATGAAGCATTAGAGATATCTATTATAGAAAATATCCAGAGAAAAGATCTGGAAATTTTTGAGCATGCATTTTCCTTGAAATCATTATCCGATCTATACGGTTATACCCACCAGGATATTGCCGATAAAATAGGAAAATCCCGGGTAACGATAACGGAGCTATTACGGATAACGGATTTACCGCCGGATGTGGTGGAGAAATGTTCAGAGTTGAATATAAAGTCAAAAACCTTTCTATTGGAACTTGTTAAGCTGGAAGATCGAAAGCAGATGCTTGAAGTTTTGAAAAGTTATAGGGATAAACCTTTTTCAAGAGATAAAATTAAAGAACAGAGAAAGGGCGTGGAAGATAAGTCTGAAGAAAAAAAGGAAAAATCAATCAAATTTAATTTTACGTCTCAGGATAAATCGATCAAGATAAATTTAAATATAAAGCGCCAGGATGTAGGAAAGGAAAAATTAATCGAGATGCTGGAAAAATTGATAGCGGATATAAAAGAAGATAAAATAAAAAATTTCGCTTTAAAATAAAAAAATCACAAAAGAAATAGACAGGATTTCCAAGACCAAACTGTTTGGTTTACATAATATATCTTATCCGACCCTACAATATGGCCTATGCTGACCAAAATGAAGCCGACTGTAGAATAGTCTTGACTTTTTTGCAGTTTGCTTTATAATGGTCGGATGATAAGATATCTTGTGGAATATATCAGGAATGATCTTAAAGAAAAGATCATCTTTCTTTCCGGCCCCAGGCAGGTCGGCAAAACAACTCTTTCGAAGCAGTTAATTTCATCCCATCTTTATCTAAATTATGATTCGACGGCGGATCGGAAAACAATCAAATCGGAAGAATGGACAAGAGATGTCCGGTTGATTATTTTTAACGAACTTCACAAAATGAAAAACTGGAAATCGTGGATAAAAGGCATATATGATACCGAAGGCATTCCACCTAATCTTCTGGTCACAGGTTCCGCCAGGCTCGAAACATATAAAAAAGGAGGCGATTCTCTGGCAGGGCGTTTTTTTTCATATCGTTTGCATCCTCTCACGGTAAAAGAAATTTCCACATATTTAAATGAATCGCCAAAAGTTGCTCTTGATCATTTGATCAAATTAGGAGGTTTCCCGGAACCTTATTTAAAAAATGACGAAGCCTATGCCAAACGTTGGCGTAGAACCCATATCGATACTATCATCAGGGAAGATTTATTGGATCTCGAAAAAGTCAGAGATATTAAATCGATTGAAATATTAATCGATTTGTTGAGATCACGGGTCGGTTCTAACATATCCTACTCCTCCTTAGCGAATGATTTGCAGGTATCGATTAACACGGTAAAACATTGGCTGCAAATACTCGAAAACCTTTATATTATTTTCCCGGTACGGCCCTACCACCGGAATATTGCCCGAAGTATTTTAAAGGAGTCGAAGTATTTTTTTTATGATACCGGGGCCGTTGAAGGCGACATAGGCGCTAAGCTGGAAAATACCGTAGCCTGTGCACTTCTGCGCGAACTCCATTTTGTCGAAGATACCACAGGAAGCAGGGTTGCCCTGCATTATTTGAGAGATAAGGAGAAACGTGAGGTAGATTTTCTGCTGCTGATAGATAAAAAACCCGTCAAAATAATAGAAGTTAAAGTTAGTGACGACAATTTTTCATCCGCCTTGTTCCACTTTCATAAATTTCTTGACTCAGCGGAACCCCTTCAAATCGTATACAATCTAAAAAACAAGAAATCGAGTGGAGCTGCCAGAATGATTCCTGTGCATGAGTTTCTTACCGACCCCTACCCCACCGGAGCTCAAACCAAAACGAATATCGAATAAGGAGATGATCGATGGACGCTGTGAATGAGATAATTGATAAACTAAAAGAAAAGGCCCGGCCCGAGCAACTGGCCGGTATGAAACGCTTCGGTATGGCAACCGAACAACGATTGGGAGTACGCATACCGGACCTGCGAAAGATGGCAAAGGAAATCGGCAAAAATCATGAATTGGCTTTAGAATTATGGCAAACTCCCATTGATGAGGCACGTATTCTGGCCGGGATGATAGCGGAACCGCAAAAGTTAACCGGCCGGCAGATGGAAAACTGGGTAAAAGATTTTAACTCCTGGGATGTGTGCGACCAGGTATGCATGAACCTTTTCGACAAAACTCCCCTACCCCTTTTTGAAAAAATCCACGACTGGTCTCAGCGGCACGAGGAGTATGTGAAACGGGCGGGTTTCGCCCTGATCGCCTCCCTGGCCCGGCACGACAAAAAAATGGCAGATGAAAAATTCGTCGCTTTGTTTTCGTTAATTAAAAACGGCGCTGCGGACGAACGAAACTTCGTGAAGAAGGCGGTTAACTGGGCGCTGCGCAACATCGGTAAACGGAATCCGCAACTGAACAGGCTGGCCCTTGAAGTTGCATATGAAATGAGACAAAGCGACTCAAAGTCAGCCCGCTGGATCGCTGCGGATGCCGTCAGGGAATTAGAGAGCGATGCAGTGCAGAGAAGGCTAAAAAACCGGCAATAAATTTATCTCTAACTGCCGGATTCTTCAGGCTGTTCTTTACCGTTCCAACAATAGGTGCAGATATGTTCTTCCGGCAGGCCGATGGCCTCGATCAGGTCATTTAAATGCTGAAATTGGAGTGATGTCAGGTTGAGCCTGACACGAATGCGCTCAACCATGGCCTCGTATTTTTCCGTTCCCTCCCGGGAGTAATCGCTGATATCCCCGGGATTATCTCCTTCTAATTCCCGGATGGCTCTCCTGGCTGCCAGGTCCATTTCCGAACCGGACCGGGAGAAATTCAAGAATTTACAGGAGTAAATTAGGGGTGGACAAGCCGGTCGCATATGGACTTCACGAGCACCGAAATCATAAAGCCTGCTGATCGTGTCTTGAAGCTGGGTTCCGCGAACAATGGAATCTTCACAAAACAACAACCGTCTTTCCCGGATGAGTTCACGAATGGGAATCAGTTTCATCCGGGCAACCACGTCCCTAACTGCCTGGTTCTGGGGCATGAAGCTGCGTGCCCAGGTGGGCGTATATTTCACGAAGGGCCGTTTAAAGGGAATTCCCGCTTCAGTCGCATACCCGATGCCGTGCCCGATACCGGAGTCCGGGATTCCAGCCACAAAATCCACATCAATGGGTTGTTTTCGTGCCTGTACAGCGCCGCATTTATTGCGAACCCATTCCACGTTAATACCTTCATAAGATGAAGCCGGGTAGCCGTAGTACACCCAGAGAAAGGCGCAGATTTGCATCTTTGATTCCGGCTTTTTTTTCTGTTCAAAACCATCCGCCGTAAGCAAGACAATTTCCCCGGGGCCTAAATAATGACCGGTTTCAAATCCAAGGTTCACAAAGGCGCAGGATTCGAGGGCAACGGCAATACTGCCCTCTTTTTTGCCGATCACAGCCGGGGTTCTCCCCCATTTGTCACGGGCCGCGTAAATTCCTTTTTCCGTCAAAAGAAGAATGGAACAGGACCCCCTGATGGAGTTCTGCACATTTTGCAGTCCCGCTTCAAAACTCTCTTCCTGGTTGATGAGTGCGGCCACCAATTCGGTTGGATTGATTTCCCCACTCTTCACCTCTGAAAAATGCAGCCCTCTTTTTCGAAACGCCTCTTTTGCCAATGACTCGGCATTCGTAATCGCACCGACGGTTACTATGGCGTAGTCCCCTAAGTGGGAACGGATCAGTATGGGTTGATCTTCATAATCGCTGATAACCCCGATACCCATGTGAGAATGCATCCGGGTAATTTCACTGTCAAATTTTGAACGAAATTGCGCATTTTCAATATTGTGAATCACCCGCACCAAACTTTGATCCGGCTGCACCACCGCCAGGCCGCCCCGTTTGGTTCCTAAATGTGAATGGTAGTCCGTACCGTAAAAAAGATCGATAATACAATCGTTTTGAGAAACAATGCCAAAAAATCCACCCATTTCGTAGTCTCCTTTTATTTAAGTTTCAGCAAGAATGATAAGCAAACTTCAATTAATGTAAAGGTATAGCCGTTTTTCAAGGCACTACTCGGAAAACGGACCCACCCGACGGTGGGGGGAAAAGTGCTCATTACCGCCATGTAATG
>JAGLQA010000489.1 GCA_023137075.1 Candidatus Aminicenantota bacterium | reverse complement strand
AAACAGAGAATACGAAATATGAAACTGGTTTTCAGGGAATACACCGCCATCCTGAAGTTCAAATTCTTCAAAAAATAACCGTTTTGCGGATGACGGGGAATGCCGGCTGCTTTTTTCTACTCCACGATCAGGGAGAAATCGGCAACCTGGGAAAGGAGACTATTCAAGCGCTGTAACAGCGCTATCCGGTTTTCCCTGGTTTCCCGGACCTTGTCCATGACCAATACCTTCTCGAAAAAATCATCGATTACCGGTTTCATCTCAAGGATGGTGGAACAGGCCGATAGATATTTCTTCTGCCGGATCAAGTTCTCAATCTTGGGACTGGACTCTTTAAATATCTCGTACAAAATTTTCTCTTCCTTCTCGATCAAACGCTCTTCGTGAATCTCATAGGGTTCCGCGTCTTTGATAATATTTTTCAGCCGCTTGTGAAGCGATACTAAGTGCTGAGTCGATTCCGTCTGCGCCATGGCCGTAACTTCGTAAGCCCTGAGGTAAGCCCGGTATATGTAAAGAGATTCCGTATTATTCAGTACGGCATTCACAATGTCATACCGGAAACGCATGGAATCCTTAAAAATATTTTCAATCCTGGAGAGAAACAATTTTTTGATCTTTAATGTGGGGTTGTCCGGTGTTTTGTCTCCTTTACTGCCGCTTTTAACGAAATTTCCGGCAGCGGTTTTTATCAAGGGAACCAGGTCAAAATCCAATTTGAAGTCCTTCACAATTTTGATGATCGCATTCACGTCTCTCCGGATACCATAAGGATCTTTCGAACTCGATATCTTGATACCTTTGAATATAAATCCGCTGATGTTGTCTATCTTGTCGGCAATGGACAATAAACCGGAGCCTAAATACTCCAACCTGGTATCGCTAAACCCTTTGGGTTCGTAATGATAATAGACCGATTTCCAGACATCCTCCCTTTCCCCGGCTTCCTTCAGGTAAAGTCCGCCCATAATGCCCTGTAAGGATGGAAATTCCCTTACCATTCGTGTCACTAAGTCGTTCTTGCACAGAATGGCTGCCGTTTTCACATCTTCAGCCAGAGATTCATTCCCGGTCTCCTTTACCAGGAAATCGACCAGGGCAAACAACCGTTCGGTTTTCTCGTAAAAATTCCCCAGGCTTTCATGGAACATTACCTTATGGAGATTCTCTCGCAGCGCGAAAAAATCCTCCTTTCTATCATTGTCCCAGAAGAATTTTGCGTCTTCGAAGGTGGCCTGAATCACCCGTTCGTTGCCGCTGACCACGTTCTTGTTCTCGTCGGGGATATTGGATACACCAACAAAAATATTCACCAGGTTATTATCCCGGTCAAACACGGGAAGCAGTTTCTTCTCATTTATCATGAAGGTGGAAATAATTTCCGAGGGCAGATCCAGGTACTTCATGTCGAATTCCCCGGAAAATAACACCGGGTATTCATTGTTATATATATAATCCTGAAGCATGCTGCCGTCGGGTTCCACGTGGACATGAAACTCCTCTTCCACTTCCACTATCTCATCGATGATCTTCTTCTTTCGCTCGTCTTCGCTGATGATGACAAAATTTTTACTTAACAATTCGCAGTAATCTTTAAAGGAGTTTACTTTTATCGGTTTATCGGACAGCAGGGTGTGCCCGGAAATTAAGGTGGAAGCCGGTATGCCGGCAAATTCGAATTCGACCAGTTTATTATCAAATAAGGCTAAAATATTCTTGATGGGCCTGACAAAGGGTAACCGGGATTTGTTCCACATCATCGTCTTTGAAAAGGATAACTCCTTCAAAATTTCCGGGATAAGCTTTTTTAAAATTTCCGAGGTCTTTTTCCCTTCCGCCTTCTTTTCATAGGCGATATAGAGCCCTTTGGGAGTTTTGATTTCGAACAGGTCCGACATCTTGATGTTATTGGCTTCGACAAACTTTTGTAACGCGATGGTGGGCTGATTATTCTCATCATAGGCGATCTTTTTGGATGGACCTTTCACCTGTTCCTCAATATCGTCGGCTTTCCCGTTAATATTAGGGAAATAGATCATAAACCGTTTGTTTGTGGCGGCAATTTCAAGGGATTTGAATCCCACCGGAATCTCTCTCAATTTTGACTCGAACTTACTCCTCAACTGTTCTAAAATATTCTTTATTTCATGAACCGGGACTTCTTCGATACCGAGTTCGAAAAGAAAATCACTCATTAGTTTCCCCTTTTTCCGTATCTTCTAAATATTTTTTAGCGATTTGGGCCGAAAGATTTCTCATGTTTGCCATAAACGAATTTCTCTCAGCAACGGATATGGCTTTTCGTGCGTCCAATATATTAAATGTGTGGGAGCATTTTAATACATAATCGAAAGCCGGTAAGTACAGACCGGCTTCTACCAGCCTGATGGCTTCGTCCCGGTACTGCACGTAAAGGTTTCTCAAAAAATCGATATTCGCCATTTCAAAATTGTAAATCGAGAACTGTCTCTCCTCTTCGGTCTTGAGATCCGCGTAAGAGACTTTGTTTCCCCACTCCAAATCGTAAATCGAGCTTTTCACATCTAAAAAAGCGGCCAATCTCTCGATACCGTAGGTAATCTCCAGGGAGTTGGGATTCAGGTCGATCCCTCCGGCCTGCTGAAAATAGGTAAATTGCGTAATTTCAAGTCCGTCACACATGATCTGCCAGCCCACACCCCAGGCACCTAAGGAGGGAGAGGCCCAATTGTCTTCATCAAATTTGATATCGTGGCTCCTGATGTCCACTCCTAAATATTGCAAACTTCTGAGATACAACTGCTGTCCGTTCGCGGGAATGGGTTTAAGGATGACCTGGAACTGGTTGTGTTTTTGCACACGGTTGGGATTTTCCGCATATCTCCCGTCATCCGGTCTCCTGGAGGGCTGCCAGTAGGCCACTTTCCAGGGCTTTTTCCCTAACACCCGAAAGAACGTGTCCGGGGTCATTGTGCCTGCTCCCACCTCGCTATCATAGCCGGACGCGATGTAACAACCGCTGTCGGCCCAGTATTCCTGTAATTTTAATATAATACTCTGTACACTCAATTATTTCCCCCTTTTTCCCATTTGACATGCAATTGTCGGGCCGCAAATACCTCATCGAGCCGGGATACCGGTGTATAATGGGGCGCATTCTCTAAGACTTCCGGTGTTTCCGCGGCTTCTTCTAAAATCCGTTTCATGACCGCGATAAACGCATCGAGGGTCTCTTTACTCTCCGTTTCCGTGGGTTCGATCATCATGGCGCCGTGAACGATCAACGGGAAATAGACGGTAAAGGGATGCATCCCAAAATCAAGCAGCCGTTTTGCAATATCTAAGGTTTTTACGTTTAAATTTTTATCGGAAAATACCACTTCATGAAGGATTTTTGATTGATAGGGCAGATCAAGGTCATTCCGGAGCCCCTGGCGGATATAATTCGCATTTAGAACGGCATCCTCGGCCACTTTCCTTACGTTCTCCTTACCTAAGGCCATTAGATAGACCAGGGCACGCACTAAAACCAGGAAATTCCCATAGAAATTCTTAACCCTGCCGATTCCTTTCTCATCGAAATACCTGACTTTATATTGGCCCCCATCTTTAACTACGATGGGTACCGGTAAAAATTCTTTCAAAGGTTCGCTCACTCCTACCGGGCCGGCACCGGGGCCGCCGCCGCCGTGGGGAGTGGAAAAAGTTTTGTGAAGGTTGAGATGAATCACATCCACCCCTAAGTCTCCCGGTTTGACAATACCTAAGAAGGCATTCATGTTGGCGCCGTCCATATAAAGAAGGGAACCGTTTTTGTGGAGCAGGTCCGCTATCTCGCCGATATTTTTCTCGAAAATGCCTAAGGTATTGGGATTGGTCATTATCAGGGCGGCGACATCTTCATTCAAATGCTCCTTTAAGGTTCCCCCATCGATAATGCCCTCTTCGTTGGAGGGAATCTCTTTTATCCCGTAACCGGCAAAATGAGCGGACGCGGGATTTGTGCCGTGAGCCGAATCGGGTATCAGGACAATCTTGCGGTGATCGCCTTTCGAGCTGAGGTACTTCCTGATAACCTGCATTCCGACAAATTCACCATGGGCCCCGGCGGCAGGCGCCAGGGTGAATGCGGCCATTCCCGTTAATTTAATAAGCCACTCTTCAAGGGTTTCGATTATCTCGAGATTACCCTGCACTAAATGATGCGGAGAATAAGGATGGGTAGAAAATTCTTCAAAACCCGCGATCTTTTCATTGATCTTGGGGTTGTACTTCATGGTGCAGGAGCCTAAGGGATAAAACCCGGAATCCACCGAGTGATTCAGGTGAGATAGGTTGGTAAAATGCCTGACGATTTCCACTTCCGACAACTGGGGGAAATCCGCTGTGTCTTCCCTGATCTTTTCGCTGTCGATAGCGATTAAATCATCGCTGAATTCTCCGGCGGAATATGAGTATCCGACCTTCCCTTCCTTGCTCAGGTTAAATATTAATTCGGGTAATGTTTTCATTGCAGTTCTCCGACAGCAGTGACGAATCGATCTATATCTTTCTTCTTATGTATTTCGGTAAAATTAACGAGAATTGAGTCCTCTGAATCGGAAAAAAACCACTTCAACGGGATACCGGCAAGTATGCCCTTCTCTTCCATTTTCCCGATAAAATCCTCAACCTTTTTGTTTTTAATCTCCAGGACCACTTCGTTGTAGAAGTTTTTCCGGTATTTAACCGTAACATGGGAGAATTTCGCGATCTCCCGCACAAAATAGGCGGTGTTCAAATGGTTGGTTTTCGATATCTCCCGCAAGCCCTTTTTGCCCATGGTGGCCAAGTAGATGCCCGCTCTGAGGGCACACCAGGCCTGGTTGGTACAGATATTCGAGGTTGCTTTCTCTCTTTTTATGTGCTGCTCCCGGGTGGATAGTGTCAGCACATAACCCCGGTTCCCTTTTTTATCTACCGTTTGCCCTACAATGCGGCCGGGCATCTGCCGGATAAATTCCTTGCGGACAGCCATAAAACCTAAGTAGGGACCGCCAAATCCTAAGGGAAGTCCGAAACTCTGTGCTTCTCCCACGATAATATCGACCCCATTCTCACCCGCCGGGGTTAAAAAAGCCATAGACATGGCTTCCGCCACGGTCTGGATGGCGTAGGATTTCCGGTTATGGAGGATTTCGCATATTTTCCGGTTGTCTTCGATAACACCGAAAAAATTGGGGGACTGGAAAATAAAACCGGCGGTGTTTTCATCGGTTTTTTGCTCTAATTCCGCTGCGTTTACCGTACCCGTTTCCCTATCATAGGCGACATAATCCACTTCGTAATCTAAGTTGCGCACATAGGTCAGGATAATTTCAATATATTCGGGATGAAGGCTGGACGCAATCAGGATGCGTTTCTTCTTTTTCGCTTTACGTAGAGCGAGCAGCACACCTTCCGCTGCCGCGGTCCCGCCGTCATAGAGCGAGGCATTGGATACATCCATGCCGGTCAACATCGTTATCATGGTCTGGTATTCGAACATGGCCTGCAAACTACCCTGGCTTACCTCAGGCTGGTACGGTGTGTAGGGAGTCAGAAATTCACCTTTCCGGCTTAATTCATTCACCACCTCGGGAGTAAAATGGTTGTAGGCCCCCCCACCTAAAAAGCTTAGATATTGTCCATAGCTGTTTTTTTCGGCGATTTCTTTAAATCTATCGATCAATTCATTCTCCGGCAGGGCGGAGGGGATATGGTCTAAAGAGAAATAAATTTTATCCGGGGGCAGGTCGGAAAACAACTCTCTATTTTCTTTTATACCGATCGATTTCCTGATCTCTGCCCGATCGGCATCTGTCAGTGGGAAATATCTCATCAATTACTCCTATTCTTCTAAAATTCCCTGGAGGTATTCATCGTACAAGTCCGCATCCATCATATCGTCGAGTTCTCCTTCATCTTCGATCTTTATTTTAAATACCCAGCCATCTTCATAAGGGGACTGGTTGATTAATTCAGGATTATCTTCCAGGTTGCTGTTCACATCAACAATTTCACCAGAAACCGGGGTGTATATATCGCTGACAGCTTTTACCGATTCTATGCTTGAACATGTGTCGCCTTTGGCAAAGGTATCGCCCAGGGGGGGAAGTTCAACGTAAACCACATCGCCCAATTCCTTCTGGGCATAATCGGATATTCCCACTGTCAAGATATCACCATCAATACTTACCCACTCATGCTCTTTGGTAAATTTCAAATCATCTATACGCATGTATGCCTCCTATTTATTTATTAGGTTTTATTTTGATATTTAGTAAAAGGGTCACGGCTGAATGGCGCCTCATCGATTTATTGTTATAAATTAAATGCATGCAGGACATCTTAGGTTTATTTTCTTTTGTAAAAGGGGGTTTCAACAACCTGTGCAGGAACCATTTTCTGCCGAATTCCGATTTGAAATTCAGTTCCGATGTCACAATTCTCAATCGGCAAATAGGTTAAACCGATCGGTTTCTTTAAGAACGGTGCGTAGGTGCCGCTGGTTACGATACCAAACTCTTTATTATCCACAAAAACCGGGTAACCGTGACGGGCAATGCCTTTCCCGGTTACTTCAAAACCGACCAATTTCCGCTTTATCCCTTCTTCTTTCTGTTTTAAAAGAGGATCCCGCCCGATAAAATCACCCTTTTTTAATTTTAAGATCCAGGCCAGGTCTGCTTCCAGAACCGTATGAGAATCATCTATATCATTTCCGTATAAGGCCATTCTCGCTTCTAACCTCAAAGTATCCCTGGCGCCTAACCCGACAGGAACGACGTCATACTTTTCCCCCCTTTCAACCAATTCAAGGAAAATACTCGACGCTTTGTCGTCATCGGATACGAAATAAATTTCGAATCCAGCTTCACCGGTGTAACCGGTCCGGGAAATAATGGCATCGAGTCCGTTCACTTTTCCCCGGGTAAAACGATAATATGAGATTGCCGAAAGATCAACATCGGTGAATTCCGATAGTAATTTTTCAGAAACGGGCCCCTGGATGGCAACCTGGGTATAATCACTGCTGAGATTCTCTATCTTCACATCAAAATGACCGGCCTTTTCCCGCATCCATTTATAGTCTTTCTCTAAGTTTGCCGCGTTAACCACCAGCATGTATTCATTTTCGCCCAGCATATAAACCAGCAGGTCGTCCACAAAACAACCCTTTTCCGTCAGTAAGCCCGAATACTGGATTCTCCCAGGCGCTAATTTTGCCGCATTGTTGGATGTCAGGTGCTGGACTGCGTCCAATGCCTCTTTCCCGGTAAAAAATATCTCGCCCATGTGGCTGACATCAAAAATACCGCCTGCTGTCCGTACGGCAATATG